>JANWKW010000001.1 GCA_025451135.1 Vulcanimicrobiia bacterium
CGCGCTTGAGCGCTTTCTGGCGCGCCGATTCGGCGGCTTCTTCGGAGGCGAGCCGCTCTTGCTTCTGCTCGAGCCAGCTCGAGTAGTTGCCCTTCCACGGGATGCCGCGGCCGCGATCGAGTTCCAGGATCCACTCGGCGGAGTTGTCGAGGAAGTAGCGATCGTGGGTGACGGCGACGACCGTGCCCGGGAAACGCACCAGGAACTGTTCGAGCCACTCGACGCTCTCGGCATCGAGATGGTTGGTCGGTTCGTCGAGCAGCAGCATGTCGGGCTTGGAGAGCAGCAGACGGCAGAGCGCGACGCGGCGCTTCTCGCCGCCGGAGAGCGGGCCGATCTTGGCGTCCCACGGCGGCAGGCGCAGCGCGTCGGCTGCGATCTCGAGCTGCTGGTCGACGTCGTCGCCGCCCTGCGCGAAGATGATCGCTTCGAGCTTGGCCTGTTCGGTGGCGAGCGCGTCGAAGTCGGCGTTCTCGTCGCCGTACTCGGCGTAGACCTCGTCGAGCCGCTTGCGGGCGGCGTTGACCTCGCCGAGCGCTTCCTCGACCGTCTCGCGAACGGTCTTTTCGGGATCGAGCTTGGGCTCTTGCTCCAGGAACCCGATCGAGATGCCCGGCATCGGCTGGGCCTCGCCGTCGAACTCGGTATCTTGGCCCGCCATGATGCGCAACAGGCTCGATTTGCCCGAGCCATTGGTGCCGAGGATGCCGATCTTGGCACCCGGGAAGAAGCTCAGCGAGATATCTTTGAGGATCTGGCGCTTGGGCGGCACCGTCTTGCTGAGCTTGTGCATCTGGTAGACGTATTGCATGTCAGCACGATACTTCACCGGGACCATCGGGCGATACTACCTGGGCCGACCCGGCGCGTTCCGTAATCCTGCGGACTCCGTGGGCATACCTCGGGGGCTAGCCTTAGGACATGGAAACGCTTCTGACGGTCCTCATCGACCTTGCCTGGCTTGTCGGGTGTGTGGTCGCCGCCGACTTTCTGACCGGACTGATGCACTGGGCGGCGCGACCTCGTGGCCAGGCTGATCGCGGCTTCCGGGCCCTCGTTGGGTATGGCGCTTCTGGCGGCCGAAGGAATAAAGGCGATCCCGCGTTGGCTACTGCTCGCCGTTGGCGTCGTCGCACTGTCCTCGGGCACGGATGGAGTTCCGCACTACGGCCTCGCGCTCATCGCCGGTGCGATTCTCTGGCCGAGAGTCACCGCGCTCGTGCGATTGGGCGAGTGCGTTCCTGATGCTTGCGACGCTCGACTTCCTCGGATGGGGCGTGCAGCCGCCACTGCCGACCCGGGGCAACATGCTGGGTTTCATGGAGGCGCTCGTCCTGACCGGCTGGTGGGCGGCGGTGTTCCCGGCGGTATGCATCTTCATCGCGGTCCTTGTCATCGAATGGGCGGCGCGCACGGTGGAAGAATCGGACGAGCCTAGAACACCGTAGGATCGATCGCGGGGTCCGGCGTGACGTTGGGAATCAGCAGCAAGAAGTCGTAGCCGTACGTCAGCATCCGGAAGTTGCGGTCGGCGATGCCGACGCCGTTGAAGTGCGAACGGAACGAGCGTAGATCGTAGAGCGTCCAGCCCTGCGGATACATCGCGGCGATGAACGGGGCGAGGTAGGCGAAGCGCGGATCGCCGATCGTGTCCGACGGTGCCGTTCGCCAGGGCTTGCCGAAACCGCCGAAGACCGTCTTGGTGCCGCTCACGCCCAGGGCGAGGATCCCGACGCTCTTGAGCCCGTCGGTATCGCCGAGCTCGTAGAGGTGATTGCCCAGATCGTAGTTGTTGACCGGATTGAGACCGCGGTAGAGATGCTCCTCGCCGAACTTGAACAACACCTTGGGGAGCGGCGCGGCGCCGATGTAGTCGTGGAGCGTGCGCTTCATGAGGATGGCGCGGTTCCGGTTCGATTCGTTCGCCTTGTCGTTGCAGCAATCGACGTAGATGTCGTGGGTCGCGAGCAACGATGCGGCCAGTCTGCGCGCTTCCGCGTCGCCGTCGGTCGCGAGCGACCGCTGCAGCCGCACCAGGTCGGCGCGCGGGACGCGCATGAGATAGGCATCCGGCGGCGCGCCGGTCTGCGAGGCATGCGCGTAATCCGCATCGTTCTGAGCGTTCATCGCGGCGATCAGCGCGCGCGAGCGCCGGCCGGGGTGGCGCGCCAGCATCTCCGCGAAGAGGAATCCCGGCGCCCCCATCAGCTCTTGGTCGAGGCCCCAAAGACGGAGGCCCGGAACGCGCCGCGCGGCGCCGGCGAGGAACGCGAACTCGTCGCTCCAGCTGTAGAACGCGGTCGTTCCCGGGAAGCGCCGCTCGAACGTCGAGAACGCCTTCGTTCCGTTCGGATCGGCGATCCACCCGCGGAGGTGACGGGTGAGGACCGGTCCGGTCTCGACCGCGATCGTGCGATAGCCGAGGGGCGCGAGCGCGTCGAAGACCGCGCCTGCGAAGCGCGGGATCTCGGCCGTGCCGTGTTCCTCGCCGAGCAGGACGAACTGCGACGACGCGAAGGCGTCGCGCAACACCTCGCCGCCGGCTCCCGCGAGTCGCCCGCCGACGATCGAGATCGGCGAGCGGGCCGCGGCGATGCGGGTGCCGTCGGGCGCGTCGGCGGCCCGAACGGAGGGAGCGGCGAGCGTGATGATGAGCATCGCACAGGCGGATGCGGCGCGTACGGCGATCGTCATGCACCGGCTTTACGGTCGACGGACCGGCCGTCCTCGTCCGCGGGCCGAATAGCCGCGTCGAATGGCATGTTCGCGGCACGTCGGCGTCGTAGGCTCGGCGGTACAACCGTCGTCGCGTCAAGATCGGGACGCAGCCGGGGCCATGGGAGAGTACGGGTCTGGTGGCCCGCGCGGTCTTCAAAATCGTCGAGGCCGGCGCGATCCGGCTGCTAGGTTCGATTCCTAGACCCTCCCGCCACACCTCGCGGATATGCGCGCGTCCGAATCGAACCAAGCGCGCATGAAGCTGCTGATCGGCATCCACAACGCCTGGGATATCGCCACCTACATCGCGATCGAACGTTCCGAAGCCGATGGCGACGGCGAGCGGGAAGACTGATCGGTGGCGGCGCCCTCGGAGACCGGCATGCTCGACGACGGCGCCGGGAATCGCATGTACTGGGAGACCTGCGGGAATCCCAAAGGCACGCCGGTACTGTTCCTTCACGGCGGCCCGGGCTCGGGTTGCTCGGATGGGCAGCGGCGCCTCTTCGATGCGAACGTGTTTCGCGGCGTGCTCTTCGATCAGCGCGGCTGCGGTCGCAGCCGTCCACTCGCGAGCGATGCCGACGCAGATCTCAGCGGAAACACGACCGCGCATCTGATCGCGGATATCGAGCGGCTGCGCGAGCACCTTGGGGTGGATCGGTGGATCGTTCTCGGCGTCTCCTGGGGGAGCACGCTCGGCCTGGCATACGCGCAGGCGTACCCGACCAGGGTGGCCGCGTTGCTTCTCGCTTTGGTCACGACGACGTCGCGGAGTGAAGTCCGGTGGCTGACCCAGGACGTCGGCCGGATATTTCCGCGCGAGTGGGACCGGTTTGCGTCGGCCGTACCGGATAGCATGCGGCACATGCCGTTAGTCGACGCATATGCCGAGCTACTCTTCGATCCCGATGCCGCGACCCGCGCCGGCGCCGCTCGTGCGTGGTGTGCTTGGGAGGACGCGCATGTCTCGCTCGCGCCGACTCACGCTCCGGACCGGAAGTTCGAGGACCCGGTGTTCCGGCTGGCCTTCGCGCGTCTCGTCACGCACTACTGGCGACACGGGGCCTTTCTGGAAGAGGGTCAACTGCTCCGCGATGCATCGATATTGAATGGTATACCCGGCGTCCTTATCCACGGACGTTTCGACGTCAGCAGTCCGCTCGATACGGCCTGGCAGCTGTCGCGGCGATGGACGACGAGCCGGCTTGAGGTGATCGAGGATGCGGGCCACGGCGGAAGCGGCGTAGTGGCGGCCATGCTTCGTGCGCTTGCCGAGTTCGCTCCGAACGGGGCGAGGTCGCTGCGATGATCGTTCTTCAGATCGGTGCCATACGAGAATAGATCGACGATTCGCGACGGCGACGGCATCGTCGAATCGGTAGAGGCGGAATAGCGTCGTGGCGGCGTGGTCGAAAGCATCGAAGCCACGCTGCAACGGGCTGGTGGGTCGCGGGCTCGCCGGGCTGTGCGTCTTCCTCGCGGTCTTCGGGCTGCGCGCGGTCGCGCGCTACGCGCTCGCCGCTCCGGGTGAGGTCGCCGCTAGCGAGCGATCTCGTCGCGTTTGGCGACGAAGATGGTGGAGTCGTCGCGCATCGGCGAGATCGCGTAGGCCTTGACCGCTTCGAACATCGCGGTCGCGAGCTTGTCGGCGGCGAGGTCGCGGCTGCGCAGCAGTTCGGCTTTGAGCCCTTCGATGGTGTACATCTCGCCCTGTTGGTTGGTCGCCTCGGTCAGGCCGTCGGTGTAAAAGACGGCGATGTCGCCCGGCGCGAGGACGCATTCCTCGACCTGGTAGTTGGTCGCCCTGGTGATGCCGAGCACGATGTCGTGCCGGTCCAGCGTGTGGACCGCGCTCGCGCCGGCGCGCAGGATCAGCGGGGGCTCGTGGCCGGCGTTCACGACGCTCAGGCGACCGGATCCAAGCTCGAGCGTTCCCAACAGGAACGTGATGAAGCTACCGTCGTCGGTATCCTCGATCAGCACGTCGTTCGCGTGGGTGACGATCTGCGCGAGATCGACCGGTCCGAGCGCCTTGAGCAATCCGCGGACGAGCGAGCGGAGGGCGAGCGAGTTCAGGGCTGCGGCGAGCGATTTGCCCGACGCGTCGCCCAGGCCGAAGGCCAGGACGTCCTCGTTGCAGCGATAGAGGTCGATGTAGTCGCCGCCGACCAGGCGAGCCGGCTCGGCGTAGACGCCTAGTTCGAAGTGCGAGACGTTGGGAACGACCACGTCCAGCAACGCGTGCTGGATCCGCGTCGCCGCAAGCTCGAAGTGCCGGCGCGCGTCATCCTCACCATCCGAAAACGCCGCGATGGCGCGGACTATGGGTCCCCACATATCGCCGTTGTTTCGACGCGGGCGGCGCGATTACTCGCGAGCGCTTGGCTCCTTCCGCTCTACCTCAAACCCACGAATGCAGCCATTGGCGCATCTGGACGGCCCACATCGGGGTGACGACGCCGGCCAGGATGGGATAGAAGAAGACGAACGCGGCCGCGACCGCGACGACGTAGGCGACGGTCGGAATCCTCCAGCCGCGCTTCCACATCCATTGCAGGGCGATCGCATTGCACAGACAGATCAATGCGATGTTGACGTAGAAATGGTAGTTCCAGGCGATCCGCGGCGACGCGATCCAGGGCAGCCATTGCGCCAGATACGCCAGCACGATCAGGGCATAGCCCTTGTTGCGTTCCCGATAGGCGAGGAAGCCGACGAACGGCACCGCCAGCAGCCCGAACCACATGATCAGCGGATTGGGCAGCGAGTAGATGTAGCCGGCCGTCACGTGATCGCCCGCGCCGCCGTACTTGGCGTAGTACATGACCGGGCGGATGTCGAGCGGCCACTGCCACCAGACCGACTGGTACGGGTGGGTCGCGACCAGATGGTCGTGGTATTCGAAGGCGCCGACCTGCATGTCGACGACGTCGGTCACGGTGTAGGCGCGCGGTGCGGACTGCGGCAGATCCTTGAGGCCGATGAAGTGCGGGATGTAGGCGAGCGAGTAGACGGTGCCGAGCGCGAAGAGCACCGCGCACACGATCACGTCGAGGCGGAAGCCGAACGGCGTGCCCCACGCGTACGGCGTGGCCTCGCGATTGAGGTAGGTGGAACGGAAGGCGCGCATGACGGGCTGGAACGTCACGACGGCGAGCACGACGATGGCCATGCCGTACACCATCACGCCGTACCACTTGCTGGTCACCGTCAGGGCTGCGGCGACCGTGAAGATCGCGAGCCACAGGTCGGCGGCGTGCGGCCGGGCCTCCCGCTTGAGGATGCGCGCCTCGAGCAGCAGCCGGTAGACCAAGTAGAAGCCGGTCGTCATGTACACGACCAAGACGACCTTGGTCGAGAACGCCTCGGTCGGAAACCGCACGAGCACCGCACCGATCGAGACCAGGACC
>JANWKW010000002.1 GCA_025451135.1 Vulcanimicrobiia bacterium
CGCGCCGTCGCGCGCGATCGCGACGACCTGCTCGACCGTCAGGGTCTTGCCCGTCAACACGATCGTCTGAGCGGCGCGGGCCGGCACGATCGGAGGGTACGCGCGCGCCGTCGACGGTGCGGCGGCCAGCGCGAGAACTGCGGCTGCGACAAACACCTTCATAGCGACACTCCCAGCACCTCGCGTACGATCTTCGTCTTATGCAAGATCTCGTCGTACTCGGACGCAGGGACCGAATCCGCGACGATGCCCGCCGAGGCCTGCCAATAGGCGCGTCCGTCCTTGACGTGCAGGCTGCGCAGGGTGATGCACGAGTCGAAGTCGCCGCCGTAGGACCAACGGCCGATCGAGCCCGCGTAGAACCCGCGCGTGACCGGCTCGTGCTCGTCGATCAACTGCATCGCGCGGACTTTGGGGGTGCCCGTGACCGTGCCGGCCGGGAACCCGGCGGCGAAGAGATCCAGACCGTCGAGCCCGTCCGCGAGCGTGCCGGTGACGTCCGAGACGATGTGCATCACGTGGCTGTAGCGCTCGATCTGGAGCAGTTCGCCGACCCGCACGCTCCCGTGCTTGCAGACCGTGCCCAGGTCGTTGCGCGCGAGATCGACGAGCATCACGTGCTCGGCGCGCTCCTTCCGGTCGGCCAGCAGTTCGGCCGCGATGCGCGCGTCCTCGCCCTCGTCGGCGCCGCGCGAGCGCGTGCCCGCGAGCGGACGGATGCGCGCTTCGCGCCCTTCCAGCCGGACCAGGAACTCGGGCGACGCGCCGAACACCTGGCCGAACGGCCCGTCGACGTAGAACATGTAGGGCGACGGATTGCGCGACCGCAAGGCGCGGTAGACCTCGAACGCGCCGCCCGCCAGGTCGACCGCGAAGCGGATGCCGAGCTGGAGCTGGTAGACGTCGCCCTCATGGATACGCTCCCCGACGCGATCGACCAGGCCCAAGAACGTCTCGCGATCGAGCGAACGCGCCACCGGGCCGCGTCCGCCGACCGGGCGCGGCAGCATGCCGGCCGTCGAGAGCAGGCGCGCGATGCAGGCATCGATGCGCCGCGCGCACGCCTCGGCGTCGTCCGCGCACGCCCAGATGGTCAGCCGGTCGGAGTAATGGTCGAAGATCAGCCACGTCCCCGGGATGGCCACGTACGCATCCGGCATCGCCGGCTCGTCCGGCGCGCGCCGCGGCAGACGCGCGAACGGCCGCGCGGCGTCGTACGCAAACGCGACCAGCGCGCCGCCCAACGGCGCGGCCTCGCCGTCGGGGCGATGCGGCGCCACGAACGCGCGGATCTCGTCGAGCATCGCCGGCCCGGCCGCGAACGAGCGCGCGTCGACGTAGTCGAGCCCGAGGAACGAATAGCGCGAGATCCGGCCGCCGTGCTCGACCGATTCGAGCAGGCACGAGGCGCCCGGCCGCGCCAGGGCCAGGAACGCGCCGATCGGCGTGAGGAGGTCGGATGAGATCGTCCGGGTGGTTGCGTACATGCGGATCCTCGTCGGTGAAAATCGAAGAGCCGCCCCGTAAGGGGCGGCTCTTCAAAACGTCGTGCGTTCTGCGGGCGTGCGCGGCCTATCGGGAATCGTCGCGATCTCCGACCGGCCACCAATCACGCGCTTGACGTGCGTCCACGCGCGTTGGTTATCGCCGCAGCTCGGGATGTTCCTGCGTGAGCGCGGCCGCGTACGACGCCGGCAGGGCGTCCATGATCGGACCGGCCGCATCCGGCGACATCAGCGCGAGGATGTGGGCGACGTACGGGACGGGCAGCTTCTGCACGACTTTGGCGGCGTTCTCCGGTTCCATCGCCGCCCAGACGGCCGCCGTCCGGCGGGCGTCGGCGGTCGCTCCGACCGCGAGATCGCCGGCCGCGAAGGCCGGTGCGCCGGTGGCCGCCGCACCGGGCGCCGCGACGTCGACGACCGACGACTTCGCGACGGGCGAACGCGCGGCCGCGTTCTGCGCGTTGACCGCATCCAGCGACGACTGCAGCTGCGCGATCTGCTTGTCCTTGGCCGCGCCCTGGGTCTGCAGGTCGGTCACCTGAGCCTGCAGCTTGGCGATGGTCGCGTTCTTGTCGGAGATGACCTGGTTCTGCGCGGCGAAGTGGAACGGCGCCGCGATCCGGTCTGCGGTCGAGGCCCCGGCGTTCCAGACGGGCGCGAGCGGCCCGGTCGCGATCGCGTCGCGCGACGGCGTCCACGCGAACGCGGCCACGATCAGTGCGATCGCGATCGCCGGCAGCAGCAGCTTGCGGAACGGGAAGGCCCGGCGGCGTTGGCGCGTGACGATCACGGGGTGGTCCTCTCGGTGAGCGAATGGCGGCGCGCGTTGGCGTCGTCCAGATCGTTCTGTTCGACGCGTCGCTCTTCTTCTGCGTGCGCGTCCCGACGGCGCTCCTTCAACTTCTCGACCGCCTTGCGCTCCTTGCTCGCCTCGAGCACGGCCGCCCGCGCCCGCTCCACCTCGGACCGGCGCGCCGCTACCACGCCCAGCTGCGCGTCGATCGCGCGGTCGAGAAAGGCGACGTGCGCGTACTGCAGCCGGAGGTCCTCGGCGGTGAGCGTGCGATGCTCGCCGCGCAGCAACTCGCTGTGCGTGCGAAAGCGGGCGTTGAACCCGTCCAGCTCGGCCTGGGCCGCGTCCAGATCGCGCTGGCGCGCCGCGAGCGCGGCCTTGAGGTCGTTCTCGGCGCGTTCGCGCTGCTCGAGCACCGGCTGCAGCGCGAACCGGAACTTCTTCACGAGACCACGCTCGCGAGGGCGGCGACGCTCTCGTCGTAGCCGGCCGTCTCGTAGACGCCCTGCGTGAGGAAGGCGCGCGCCCGGTCGATCTTCGCGAGGGCGACGTCGACGCGCGGATTGCTGCCGGGGACGTAGGCGCCGATGTTGACGAGGTCTTCGGCCTCGCGGTAGGTCGCCAGCACGTCGCGCAGCGCCGAGGCGCTCGCGTAGTGCTCTTTGGTCACCACGTCGGGCATGACGCGGCTGACGCTCTGCAGGACGTCGATGGCCGGATAGTGATTGGCCGAGGCCAACTGGCGCGAGAGCACGATGTGTCCGTCGAGGATCGAGCGGACGGCGTCGGCGACCGGTTCGTTCATGTCGTCGCCGTCGACCAGGACCGTGAATAGGCCGGTGATGGTGCCGCGTTCGGACGTTCCGGCGCGCTCGAGCAGGCGCGGCAGCAGCGCGAAGACCGACGGCGTGTAGCCGCGCGTCGTGGTCGGTTCGCCGATCGCCAGGCCGACCTCGCGTTGGGCCATCGCGAAGCGCGTCACGGAGTCCATCATGAACGTCACGTCGAGACCCTGATCGCGGAAGTATTCGGCCACGGTCATCGCGACGAACGCGGCCTTGATGCGGACCAGCGCGGGCTGGTCGCTGGTCGAGACGATCACGACGCTGCGGCGCAGCCCCTCGGGGCCGAGATCGCGTTCGATGAAGTCGAGGACTTCTTTGCCGCGCTCGCCGACCAGCGCGATCACGTTGACGTCGGCGGCGGTGTTGCGGGCGATCATGCCGAGCACCGTCGACTTGCCGACGCCGCTGCCGGCGAAGATGCCGACGCGCTGGCCCTTGCCGCAGGTGAGCGGTCCGTCGATCGCGCGCACCCCGAGCGAGAGCGGCTCGACGATGCGTTTGCGCGAGAGCGGCGGGGGCGGCGCGGCGGTGACCTCGAGGCGGCGTTCGCAGAAGATCGGCCCCTTGCCGTCCATCGGCTGGCCGAGCCCGTCGAGCACGCGCCCGAGCAGCTGATCGCCGACGCCGATCTCGAGCGGCTTCCCGAGCGCCACCACGTCGCTGCCGGCGCCGATGCCCATCATCTCGCCGAGCGGCATGATCAGCACCTTGTTATCGCGGAAGCCGACGACTTCGGCCAGGACCGGCGCGGCCGTGCGCTTGTACGCGATGCGGCAGGTCTCGCCGACCGCCATGTTCGGGCCGAGGCTCTCGATCACGACGCCGATGACCTGGCGGACCTTGCCGTTCTGACGGACCAGGTCGGCCGAGCGCAGGGCGGCCAGATATTTGTCGGCCGAGAACGTCTTCACGGCCCGTTCAGCTCGCCTGCGTCGCCGCAAGCTCCTCGACGCGGAGCACGCGACGCGCCTCGCGCAGCTGCGAGGAGACCTTCGCGTCGATCGTCCCGGACTCGGTCTCGATCAGGACGCCGCCCCGATCGACGCGCTGGTCCTCGACCACGCGCACGCTCTCGACGTCGTGGCTGTTGAGCAGCGCCTCGCGATGGTTCCGCAGCGTCTCGACGTCGGCCGGATTCACCCGGACGGTCACCTTCTCGCGGGCGATCAGACGCTGCAGCGCCTGACGCGTCATGGTGACGACCGACTCGGGCTCGACCGAGACGTGCTGGTGGACGACGCGTTCGGCGATCTCGGTGGCCAGGCGGACGAGTTCTGGTTCGGCGTTCTCGAGCAGCTTGACGCGCTCGGTGCGCGCGACGTCGATCAGACCGCGCATCGTCTCGAGCATATCTTCCATCTCGGCGTCCGCAGCGGCGCGGCCGGCCTTCTCGCCGCTCTCGAAGCCGCGCGCGTCGACATGTTCTTGTAGACGCGGTTCATCAGCTCGTCGCCGGCGACCTTGAGCGCGAGCGCCAGGTCCTTGCCGTCGACCTCCTTGAGGATGCGCTGGATCGAGCGGTCGTCGAGATTGACGATGTCCTCGAAGACGAACAACAGGTTCTTGACGTCCTGCGCCAGCTCCGGATCGCGCTTGCTGAGGCCGTCGAGGATGTTCTTCTCGGTCTCGCGGTCGACGAAGTTCATCACGTTGGCGAGCGACTGCACGCCGCCGGCCTTCGAGAAGTCGGCGCCGCTGACGAGCAGGCGACGTCCGAGCAGTTCGTCGAGCTGTTCGAGCACCTCGGGAGCGGTATTCTGGAGGATCGCGATCCGCATCGCGACCTCGGCCTGGAGCTCGGGCGCGAGCGCCGAGAGCACCGCGCCGGCCTGTTCGGGCGCCATGTAGACCAGGATCAGGGCGATCGTCTGCGGGTGCTCGTCCTGGATGAACTGCAGCAGCTGCGCCGGCTCGGTCTTCTTGATCAGCTCGAGCGGGTTGCCGTGCTTGAGCGCGGCGAACAGCCGGCTCGTAATATCGTCGGCCTGGCCCGCGCCGAACGAACGCTCGAGGATCTCCTTGGCGTACTCGATGCCGCCTTCGTTGATGTACTTGCGCGCG
>JANWKW010000003.1 GCA_025451135.1 Vulcanimicrobiia bacterium
GATCAGCTCGACGACCGCGCTATGCAGCGACGAGGTCGAGAACTTCGGCGCCGTGCAGCCCTCGATGTAGTGGACCTTGGCGCCCTTGTCGGCGATGATCAGGGTCCGTTCGAACTGGCCCATGTTCTCGGTGTTGATGCGGAAGTAGGCCTGGAGCGGCATCGGGCATTCGACGCCCGGCGGCACGTAGACGAACGATCCGCCCGACCACACGGCCGAGTTGAGCGCGGAGAACTTGTTGTCGCCGACCGGGATGACGGTCGCCAGGTACTTCTGGACGATCTCCGGATGCTCGCGCACCGCCGTGTCCATGTCGCAGAAGATCACGCCGAGCTTGTCGAGCTCCGCGCTGACGTTGTGGTAGACGACTTCCGACTCGTACTGGGCCGAGACGCCGGAGAGGAACTTGCGCTCCGCCTCGGGGATGCCGAGCCGGTCGAAGGTGCGCTTGATGTCGTCGGGGACGTCGTCCCACGAGCGTTCCGTCTTATCCGTCGACTTGACGTAATAATGGATGTTGGCGAAGTCGATCTCGTTGAGCAGGGCGGTGTCGCCCCACGTCGGCATCGGCTTGGAGATGAAGACGTCGTACGCCCGCAGGCGGAACTCGCGCATCCACGCGGGCTCGTTCTTCATCTCGGAGATACGCTCGACGATCTCCCTGGTCAGGCCCATCTGGGACTTGAAGACGTAATTCTCTTCAGAGTCGTGGAACCCGTGTCGGTAGTCTTCGATGAGGGATTCGGGGCTGGTCGCAGCCGTCAATTCGGTCGCCATGGCTCCGCCAGCGTACCCCCAGGGGGCACCTTAGTCAAGATAGTGAAGTCGGAACTTGATTAACTCCTCGGTCCCCCTGTGGGAACAGCCCTTTACAAGGGGGGGGTGAGGGGGTACTATGGTCGCCGGACCGTTTCGGGTCCACGGTGGTAGGAAGGCGCTCCTTTAACGCGCCATCGCGGCAGGCCGCTCGCGCGCCGAAAAGCGCTGGCAAGAGCTTGCCGATAGGTCAGGGACGTGACTGCACTGCAGACGCCAGCTGACGTAGTCCGGAGGTGGGATTTCCCCCGAGGGTTGAGGAGAGTCTTCCTAAATTGAACGCACTTGGTACGCACATCGTGTGCGAACTGTCGGGCTGTGACGAACAGCGACTGGTCGATATCGACACGATCCGCACAATGCTCATCGAAGCCGCGAAGGTGTCGCGCGCGACGATCATGGAGAGCGCGTTCCACCGTTTCCAGCCGCAGGGCGTCTCTGGGACGGTGATCCTTGCCGAATCGCACCTGGCGATCCATACCTGGCCGGAAAAGGGCTATGCCGCGATGGATTTCTACACGTGCGGCGACCATACCGACCCGTGGCTCGCTTGCGAGTACGCCGCCAAAGCGCTGGGCGCCAAGGCGATGCGGACGACCGAGATCAAGCGCGGCATCGAGTCCGGCGAAGGCAACCTCACCCACATCGTCACCCGTGACGAGAACTCCGAAGTCCTGACCGCCTAACCGCGGCCGGGCGACCACCCGAGATCCAGCGGAGCTGCCGAAAGGCGGCTCCGCTTTCTTTATGCAATCTAGGCGCCGTGCCCAAAACCGAACAGTGGCAGTGGTACGTCGAGGAATTCTCGCCGACCGAGACCCACTCACATGCGATCGACGAAGTCTATTACGCCGGGAGGACGCCCTTCCAGTCGGTCGGCGTGATCCGCACGCCCGTCTTCGGGAAGATGCTGATCCTCGACGGCGACACCCAGAGTTCGCAGAACGACGAGAAGATCTACCACGAGTCGCTGGTCCACCCGGCGATGGCCGGCGCGGCCGACCGCTCGGACGTCCTGATCCTGGGGGGCGGCGAGGGCGCGACCCTGCGCGACGTGCTCCGGCACCCCGACGTGAAGCGCTGCACGATGGTCGACATCGACGGCAAAGTGGTCGAGCTCTCCAAGCAGTATCTGCCCGAGTGGGCCGACGGCGCCTTTGAGGATCCGCGCGCTCACGTGATCATCGGCGACGCGCTCGCCTTCCTGAAGACCGACAAGGACCGCTACGGCGTCATCATCTCGGATCTGACCGAGCCGCTCGAGGACTCGCCCTCGAACATCCTGTTCAACCACGATGTCTTCAAGGACATCAAGGCGCGGCTGGCCGACGGCGGCGTCTACGTCCTCCAAGCCAGCACGGCCGGCTTCCATAATATGTCGCTGCACGCCAAGATGGCGCGCACGCTGCGGGCGTACTACAAGCACGTCGTCTCGTTCTACACGCACGTGCCGGCCTTCGACAACGACTGGGCGTTCATCGCCTGCTCAGACCGGATCGACCTCTCGACCCTCGAGACGGCGGCGGTCGATGCGTACTGCGCGCAGCTCAAAGGCGAGAACTACTTCTACGACGGGCAGACGCACCGACGGATCTTCTCGTTGCCGCTCTACTTGCGGCGCGAACTGGCCAAGCCGGGAGAGACGTTCTAGATGGGACGTTACGACGGCAAGGTCGTGCTGGTCACGGGCGGCGGAAGCGGCCTCGGCCGCGACATGGCGCTCGCGTTCGCGGCTGAAGGCGCGACGGCGTGCGTTATCGGGCGCCGCCAGGAGAAGCTCGACGAGACCGTCGCCGCGATCGAAGCGGCCGGTGGCAGCGGCTTCGGACTCGCCTGCGACGTGCGCGACGCGGCCCGCGTCGAAGCCGTCATCGGCGAGATCGCGTCGCGCGCCGGCGGCATCGACGTGCTGGTCAACAACGCGGCCGGCAACTTCGTCGCCCCGACCGAGCAGCTCTCGCCCAACGGCTTCAAAGCCGTCGTCGACATCGTGCTGCTCGGCACGTTCAACTGCACGCGCCTCGCGTTCGACGCGCTCAAAGCGCGGCGCGGCGCGATCCTCAACATCATCGCGTCGTACGCCTGGAGCGGCGAACCCGGCGCGATCCACTCCGCCAGCGCCAAGGCCGGCGTGCTCGCGATGACCCGCACGCTCGCCGCCGAGTGGGGCCGCTACGGGATCCGCGCCAACGCGATCGCGCCCGGTCCGATCCACACCGAGGGGACCGATAAGCACCTGTGGAGCGTCGGCGACGTCGAGGAGACCATCCGCCGCCAGATCCCGCTCGGGCGGCTCGGCCGGCCGGCCGACGTCTCGCGAGCGGCGCTCTTCCTGTGCTCGGCCGACGCCGAATGGATCTCGGGCGCGACCCTGGCGGTCGACGGCGCCCACTGGCTGGACGGCGGGACCCTGGACTTTCGTGGGGCGTTCGATCGCCTGACGAAAGCGGTAGACGGCTAACCCCGGCAAACGTAGGCTACAGGCAAGCCATGTCGATCGATCCACATCACGCCGCGGTCCACGAGTGGGAGAAAGAGAAGTCCTACTTCGTGAAACTGCTCGACCTCAAGCTCGAGCACGTCGAACGCGGACGCGCGGTGATGCGCATGCCCTATCGGCCGGAAGTCCAGAACGGCACCGGCGCCATCCACGGCGGCGCCATCGTGAGCCTGTGCGACACCGTGTTCTACATCGCGCTGGCCTCGATCTACGGCCGCGAGCAAGACACCACCACCGTCTCGCTCCAATGCAATTTCCTGGCGCCGGCGACCGGCGACCTGGTCGCCGAGGCGACCGTGCTGCGCTCCGGGCGCCGCATCTGCTACGGCGAAGTCCTGGTCCGCTCCGGCGAGAAGATCGTCGCGCACGCCACCCTCAACTTCTTGAACTCGTACCCCGAGGAGAGACCGACCGCATGACCGCCGAGACGCTCAAGCGCACCGCGCTTCACGACGAACACCTCAAGCTGGGCGGCCGGCTGGTGCCGTTCGGCGGATTCGAGATGCCGGTCCAATACGCCGGAATCCTCAAGGAGCACGACGCGGTCCGCAATCGCGCCGGCCTCTTCGACCTCTCGCATATGGGGCAGTTCATCCTCGAGGGCGAGAACGTGGCGGCCTGGGCCGACCGGCTGACCATCAACGCGGTCGAGACGATGAAGCCGCTGCAGGCGCGCTACAACATCTTCTGCAACGCCGCCGGCGGCGCGCACGACGACGTGATCTTCTACAAGCTCGACGGTCGCTGGCTGCTGGTCGTCAACGCCTCCAACGCGGACAAGATGTGGAAGCTGCTCAACGCGCACGTGGGCGACTCGGGCGTCAAGCTCACCAGCCTTCACGGCAAGAACGCGCTGATCGCAATCCAAGGGCCCAAGGCGCTGGCGATGCTGCAGCCGCACGTCGACATCGACCTCAATGCCGTCAAGTACTACTTCTGCGCCGAAGCGACCGTCTACGGCAAGAACGCCGTGCTGGCGCGGACGGGCTACACCGGCGAGGACGGCTTCGAGCTGTTCGTCGACGGCGCCGACGCGCCGGAGATCTGGACCGCGCTACTGCGCGACCACGTCGCCGACGGCCTCGAGCCGTGCGGACTGGGCGCGCGCGACGTGCTGCGCCTCGAAGCCGGCATGCCGCTCTACGGCCACGAGATGACCGAGGAGATCACCCCGGTCCAGGCCGGCTTGAACTGGGCGCTCAAACTCGGCAAGCCCGCCTTCACCGGCAAAGAAGCGCTCGCCGCGCAGGTCGAGGCGGACACATTCCCGCGCATCGCCGGTCTGGTGATGAACGGCCGCGTCCCGGCCCGCGAAGGCTATAAGGTCTTCCTCGGCGACCGGGAAGTCGGCGAGATCCGAAGCGGGTCGATGGCGCCGTCCTGCGGGGGCAAGAACATCGCGACGGCATTGGTCGAGAAAGATGCCGCAACCCTCGGCGCCGAACTCGAGGTCGAGATCCGCGGAGCTCGGCACGCCGCGACCGTCACCGCCCAGCCGTTCTACAAGCGCCCGAAATAGTTCTCGCTTCCTCTTCCTTGTAAGGAGCCTCCATGTCGCTGCCCCAAGATCTTCACTACAGCAACGACCACGAGTGGGTCAAACTCGAGGGCGACGTCGCGACCGTCGGCATCACCGACTACGCGCAGAACTCGCTCGGCGATATCGTGTTCGTCGAGCTGCCGAAGGTCGGCACCGTCTTCGGGCAGGGCGACAACGTCGGCGTGATCGAGTCGGTCAAGGCCGTCTCGGATCTGTTCACGCCGGTCGCCGGCCGCGTCTCCGAGGTCAATACCGCGCTCGACGCCGATTCGTCGATCCTCAATCGCGAGCCGTACACCGACGGCTGGCTGTTCAAGATGAAGGACGTCGGCGAAGAACAGCTCGAGTCGTTGCTCGACGCCGCCGCATACGCGAAACTGACCGCAGAGTAGTCCCCACCCCGTAAGGAAGACCATGTATACTCCCCACACCGAGCGCGATATCGCGCAGATGCTCGAGAAGATCGGCGTCGGTTCGTTGGACGACCTGCTGCAGGTCCCCGACGCCGTCAAATTGCGCGCCGACCTCGACGTCGTCCCCGCCCTGCCCGAATATCAGCTCGCGCGGCGTCTCTCGCGCATCGCGGCCAAGAACACGGCCGTCGACGCGATCTCGTTCTTGGGTGCGGGTGCCTACCGTCACTACGCGCCGCCGGCGATCGGCGCGCTCGCGATGCGCGGCGAGTTCCGGACCGCCTACACGCCGTATCAGGCCGAGGTCTCGCAGGGCTACCTGCAGGCGATCTACGAGTGGCAGACCTACATCTGCCTGCTGACCGGCATGGATATCGCCAACGCCTCGGTCTACGACGGCGCCACCGCGCTGGCCGAAGGCGCGATCATGGCCCTCAACGCGAACGGGCGGAAGAAGGTGTTGGTCTCGCGCGCGGTCGACCCGAACTATCGCGCGGTCCTCAAGACGTACTGCGACGGCCTCGACGTCGCGATCGACGAAGTCCCGGTCGCGGCCGACGGTTCGACCGATCAAGCCGCCCTGCGGGCCGCGCTTGCGAGCGGCGAGTACGCCGCGGTCGCGGTGCAGACGCCCAATTTCTTCGGCGTCGTCGATGCGCTCTCGGCGGAGTCGGCGGAAGCCGCCAAGGCGAGCGGCACCGTGCCGATCGCGGTCGTCTCCGAAGCGCTCTCGCTCGCCGCGCTCGCGACCCCGGCCTCGTGGGGCGCGCAGATCGTGGTCGGCGAGGCCCAGTCGTTCGGCGTGGCGCAGGCCTACGGCGGACCCTACGTCGGCTTCATCGCATCGACCGACGAGCACATGCGCCGGATCCCCGGACGTCTGGTCGGCAAGTCGCTCGATAATCGCGGCCAGATCGCCTACGTGCTCACCTTGCAGGCCCGCGAGCAGCACATCCGGCGCGAGCGCGCGACCTCGAACATCTGCACGAATCAGGCCCACTGCGCGTTGATCGCGACGATCTACCTGGCCTTGATGGGCAAGACCGGTCTGCGCGACGTGGCCGGCCTCAACCTCGAGCGCTCGCGCGAACTCGCGACCGCCGTCTCGAGCGTCCCCGGTTGCGACCTGCGCTTCGACGGGCCGTTCTTCAACGAGTTCGTGGTGAACGTCCACCAGCCGGCCGAAGACGTGCTGGCGCAACTGCAGGCGCGGAACATCCTGGGCGGCGTCGCGCTCGGGCGCTTCTATCCCGAGTACGCCGACTCGATCCTGATGAACGCGACCGAACTGACGACGACGTCCGACATCGCCGCACTCGCGGCCGCTCTCGAAGAGGTGGTCAATGTCCCTGCACGCGTCTGAAGCGCTGATCTTCGAGATCGGCGAAGAAGGCCGCGCGAATACGTACGTCGAGGAGGCCAAGCCGCTCGACACGTTCTTGCCGAAGGCCCTGCTGCGCGACGACCTGCCGCTGCCCGACAACACCGAGCTCGACGTCGTGCGCCACTTCACCCGCCTCTCGCAGCGGACGTTCGGGATCGACCTGGGGTTCTATCCGCTCGGGTCGTGCACGATGAAGTACAACCCGCGGGTCAACGACCAGATGGCGAACCTGCCGGGCTTCCGCGACCTGCATCCGTACGCGCCCGACGAGATGGCGCAGGGCGCGCTCCAGGTGATGTACGAGCTGGAGCGCTCGCTCGTGTCGCTCTTCGGCATGGCCGCATTCTCGCTCAATCCGTCGGCCGGCGCGCACGCGGAACTGGCCGCGCTGCTGATCGCCAAGAAGTACTTCAAGGACAACGGCCAGGCGATCCGCGATAAGGTGATCGTCCCCGATACCGCGCACGGCACCAATCCGGCCTCGGCCGCGATGTGCGGATTCAAGGTCATCTCGATCCCGAGCGACGCGCGCGGCCGCGTCGACGTGGAACTGCTCAAGAGGGCGGTCGGTCCGGATACGGCCGTCTGCATGATGACCAATCCGAACACGCTCGGGCTGTTCGAGGATCACGTCCACGAGATCACCGCCGCGGTCCACGCCGCCGGCGGCCTGATGTACTACGACGGGGCCAACGGCAACGCCATCATGGGCAACGTGCGCCCGGGCGATATGGGCTTCGACCTGATGCATCTCAATACGCACAAGACGTTCACCATCCCGCACGGCGGCGGCGGCGCGGGCCACGGCCCGCTGGGCGTCGCGGCGCACCTCGTCGAGTATCTGCCGACGCCGGTCGTCGTTCGCGAGGACGGC
>JANWKW010000004.1 GCA_025451135.1 Vulcanimicrobiia bacterium
CCGGCCTTCTCTTGCGGAAGCGCGACCAGCAGGCCGCCGGACGTCTGAGCGTCCGAGAGCGCGACCCGCATCGCTTCGGGGACGTCCGCGTCGAAGGCGACGAACTCCGCATGCGTCGCCGCATTGGTGCGCGTCCCGCCCGGGATGCACCCGCGCCCGATCAGCTCGAGCACGCGGCCCATCAGCGGGATGGCATGCGCGTCGAGGACCAGCCGCACGCCGGACGCGCGCGCGACTTCGCCGGCATGCCCGAGCAGGCCGAATCCGGTCACGTCGGTCGCCGCGTGGGCGCCGGCGGCGAGCATGGCGCGCGCGTCGTCGTCGTTGAGCGTCGTCATCGACGCGATCGCCTCGCGCAGTCCGTCGTCGTCGATCTCGCCCCGCTTGTGCGCGGTCGTGAGGATGCCGGTCCCGAGCGGTTTCGTCAGCACCAGCACGTCGCCCGGACGCGCGCCGGCGTTGGTCACGATCCGGTCCGGATGGATCGTGCCGGTCACCGCCATGCCGTACTTCGGTTCGTCGGATCTGATGGTGTGGCCGCCGACGATCGCGACGCCGGCGCGCGCCGCTACGTCCGCGCCGCCGCGCAGGATCTGCACGACGGCGTCCGCTTCGAGATCCTCCGGAAACGCGCAGATATTGAGCGCGCAGAGCGGCGTGCCGCCCATGGCATAGACGTCGGAGATCGCGTTGGTCGCCGCGATCCGGCCGTACTCGTACGGATCGTCGACGATCGGCGTGAAGAAGTCGACCGTCTGGACGATCGCCAGGTCGTCGCGCAGCCGCACCACGCCGGCGTCGTCGACCGTGCCGCTGCCGACCAAGACGCGGTCGTGCGTCGGCATCGGGACACGCGCCAAGATGGCGGCCAGTTCCGCCGATCCCAGTTTGCTCGCGCAGCCCGCACAGGCGGAGCGCTCGGTCAGACGCAGACCCATCCGGACGATGGTACGCCGCCCGAACGCCGAATATCTTTGCGACCATGAGGAAGACGCTGCTGTTCTTGCCCGGCCCGGTGGCCGTCGCCGAATCCGTGCTGGCCGCCATGGCGCGCCCGCTCGAGAACCACCGCGGCCCGGAGTTCGCCGCCCGTCTGACGCGCGTCGCGGACCGGCTCAAGCCGATGTTCGGGACGACCGGCCCGGTCGTGCTCCTCGGCTCGTCGGGCACCGGCGGCATGGAGGCGGCCGTCGCGAGCATGTTCTCCCCGGGCGACACACTGCTCGCCTGTCCGATCGGCGTCTTCGGCAGGCGCTTCGCCGAGATCGCGCGCGCCCTCGGCTGCACGGTCGAGGTCCTCGATACGCCGGCCGGTGCGGCTTTGGACCCCGCCGCGCTCGCGGCGCGCCTGGAAGCCGACACCGGCAAGCGCATCGCCGGCGTCTTGCTCACCCACAACGAGACCTCGACCGGCGTGCAGAATGACATGTCGGCCTACGTCGCGGCCCTGCGCGAGCACGGCGCGATCTCGGTGGTCGATTCGGTCAGCGGTTTCGGCGCGTCGCGTTTCCGGATGGACGAGTGGGGCTACGACGTGGTCGTGACCGCATCGCAGAAGGCCCTGGCCGCGCCGCCCGGCATGGCGATGGTCGCGCTCGGCGCGCGCGCGATCGCGCGGCTCGAGGCGTCGACCTGCCCGCGCTTCTACTTCGACCTGAAGAAAGCGCTCGAGTTCTCGAAGATCGGCCAGACGCCGTGGACGCCGCCGATCTCGCTGGTCTACGCGCTCGATGCGGCCCTCGATCGCTACGAAGCGAGCGGGGTCGACGCGGTCGTCGAGCGGCACGCGCTTTACGCGCGCGCGATCCGTGCGGCCTTCGAAGCGCTCGGCTTCACGATCTTCTCGCGACCCGGCGCGCACTCGGTCACGGTGGTCGCGGCGGCGCCGCCGGCCGGCGTCGATCCGGGCAAGCTGCTCGACGAACTGCGGGTCGAGCGCGGCATCATCCTATCGGGCGGCCAGGCCGAGCTGGCCGGAAAGATCGTGCGGATGGGCACGATGGGCGACATCTCCGAGACCGACATCCTCGGCGCGATCGGCGCGATCGAGATCGCGCTGCTCGACGCCGACGCGCCGGTGCACCTCGGTTCGGGCGTCCAGGCGGCGCTGCGCGAACTGATCGGGAAGGTCGGCGCGCCCGCCTAGGCTTCGGCCGGCGGCGGTGCGCTCTCGGTCTTCGGGCCGAGTCGCAGCAGTTGGTTGAGGACGACCGCGATCACGGTCGCGAGGGTCAGCGACGAATCGAAGAGCGGACGGATCGGTCCCGGCACCGAGCCGTAGAGTTGCGGCAGGATGTCGAGGCTCAGACCGAAGCACAGGGCGATGCCGATCACGAACGTCTTGCGCATGTCGGGCTTCGAGCTCAACATGATCTGGAATCCCGAGACCATCATGAAGCACGTGACGAAGACGACGATCGCGCCTTCGACCGGCGACGGCATGATCGAGAGCAGCGCGCCGACCTTGGGCGAGAGCCCGAGCAGCACGAACAGACCGCCTGCGGCATAGGCGATCCACCGGCTGGTGGCGCCCGACGCGGCGCTGAGCGCGACGTTGCTCGCCGAGGTGTCCGACGCGACGCCGCCCAGCAAGCCGCTGATCGTGACGCACGCCGCATCGGCCGTCAGGCCGTTGGCGATCAGGCCGTTGTCGGGCTCTGTCCAGCCCGCGTCGTTCACCTTCTCCGCCATCACCAGGTTGCCGTACGACTTGAGCGCACCGCAGATCGAGACGATCGCGAAGACCGGCAGCAGCGACCAGTCGAACGTCACGTGCAGCATGCTCGAGAGCCAGGGCAGTCCGACCCACGGCATCTTCGCCAGATCCGCGGCCGCGCCGTCGGGGAAGAGTCCGAAGATGCCCGAGAGCGCGTAACCGACGAGCATGCCGATCAGCACCGCATAGAGCCGCATCTTCGCGCCGCCCCACACGTTGAGGCCGACCATCACCAGCAGCGTCACGGCGGCGACCAGCAGGCTCGTGCCGCGGATCGAATCGCCGGTGAACTGCACGAACAAGAACTTGGACGCGCCGAGCGGTATCAAGCTGAGCGCGACCATGAACACCACCAGGCCGGTGATCTCGGTCGGGAACAGGAACGCGATGCGTTTGAAGAAGCGCGAGAAGATCAGTTCCACCAGTCCCGCGAGGATCGTCATGCCGCGCATCAGCGGCAGGCCGCCCAGCCACGCCGCGCTCATCGAGGCGGCGAAGAAGTTCGGACCGCACAGGTTCGGGCAGAGAAAGCCGGAGCCGAGTCCGGGCAGCCGCAGGGCCTGGAGGATCGTCCCGATGCCGCACGAGATCATCGTGAGCGCGACCACCGCCGCGACCTCGCGGAAGTCGCCGCCGATCTCGTTTACCAGTACGATCGGCAGCACCAGCGTGCTCGACATCAGGAAGATGTGCTGGATCGCGAGCAGCCCGAGCGTCGGATTCGGCGGGCGCTCGTCGACCCAATAGGTGATGCCGGCCGGACGTATCATGCGCGTCACCCCGCTCTCATCCAGATCGGCGTCGCGAGGAAGAGATCGGTGCCGACGTAGAGCGTCTTTCCGTCGACGACGACCTTGCGCAGATAGATCAGCTTACGGGTCGGTTCGCCGCTGCCCGGCGCCGGCCACAGATACTGCATCCAGGTCGCGTCGGCGCGCTGCAGCGCGCGCATCGCGGCCGCGACCGGCCGGTTGCCGACCGCATCGCGGAAATCGGCGAGATCGCGTCCGGCCATCGTCGGATAGGCCGGATCGACCAGCGTCCTGCCCCGCGCGTCGAGCACGAACACGAATGTGTCGTTGAAGACGAACGGCGATGCCGGATCCTCGAACTGGGCGAACGCCGCCTTTTCGCCCTTGCTCGCGAGCAGCGCCGCGGCCGCGTCGACCCGCTCCTGGACCCAGGCCTTCTCGGTCCGCATCTGATAGAGCCCGCTTCCGACCACGTAGGTCGTGCCGCCTGCCGTCACCTTGCGCAGGTACGCGCTCTTCCAACTCGGCCCGAGCTGCGACTGTTCTTGCCACAGATAGAACACCCAGCCGGACGCGTCGGCCTGCGGCCGCTTCCCGATGTCGGTGATGAACCGGACGATCGGCTTGCCGTTCATGTCGCGCAGCCCCATCAGGTGCTTGCCGACCAGGTTCGGCGAAGCGGCGTGGCACACGGCGGTGCCGTCGAGCGCGTACACGAACAGATAGTATTGCCCGAAGTACCACCGCGAGTTCTTCTGCGCGAACTGCGCGCAGGCGGACGTCAGTCCGTCGGCGTGGATCGCGGCTGCGGCGGCGTCGACCAGCGCCACCAGATGCTTGGTGTCATCGTAGGCGTAGGCGGACGCGGCGGCGTCGGCGGCGGCCGGCGCGTGCGGCGCGTGCGGCGCGCACGCGGTCAGCGCCAAGGCGAAGGCAAGAACGAAGCCGTACGGCCCGCTCCCGGCGCGCATTACACGCGGTGCCTCTTGAAGAACGGCTCGGCGACGGGCTTCGCGAACCACGGCAGCGTCGAGTAGAGCATCCCGTCGATCGTCGGGTCGGGCGCGGTGACGGCGGCGGCGAGGGACGAGCGGTGCAGGTCGGCGCGGATGTCGGGCGAGAGCGGGAAGAACAGCGCGACGTAGAGCACGACCCAGCAGAAGATGGCCGCCTTTGCGAGGCCGATGGCGGCGCCCGCGATCGCGTTGAAGATGCCCAGCACCGGCAGGCGCGCGACCTTGTCGAGGACGATCGAGATCGCGATCAGCACCGCATAGGTCGCGATGCCGGTGAGGAACATCCCGATCACGTGGGCCGATCCCGGACCGAGATGAGTGACCCCCGAGATGGCGCCGTCGAGCGCGCCGTTGTAGAACCACGGCGTGAGGATCGCGAGGAACAGCGCGACCGCGCCGCCGAGCTCCTTGACGAAGCCGCGCCGGAAGCCTTTGAGGGCGGCGATCAGCGCGATCGCGCCGATCACGAGATCCGGCCAGGCGAGGCTCATCCGCGGATGGTCGCGCCGGTCCGCTCGCGCAGCGCGTCGAGCGCGCGCGCGATCGCGAGGTCGGCCTCGGCGTCGGTGATGGTGGCGTCCCGCAGCTGCATGGTGACGCGGACGGCCACGCTCTTCTTGCCCTCGCCGACCTGCTTGCCGCGGTACTCGTCGAAGACGCGCGCGCCGGTGCACAGCTCGCCGATCGCCTTGACGATGGTCTGCGAGATCGCGGCCGCGTCGACGTCCAGATCGACGACCAGCGCGAGATCGCGATAGGTCGACGGGAACTTGGACGGCGGCGCGTCGCGCGGCGTCGCATTGTCCGGCAGCGCGTCGAGATACATGTTGCAGACGTAGACCGGCATCGGCACGTCGAACGCATGTCCCAGTCGCGGATCGATCTGCCCGATCGCCGCGATCTCGCGCCCGTCGAGCATCAGCACCGCGGTCTTGCCCGGGTGCATTGCGTTGCGGACGTCGCGGGTCGTCTCCGGGAAGCGGCCGGTCACGTTGCGGATCAGGGCGATCGCGTCGCTCTTGAGCCGCAGGAACGACGAGTCGGTCCATTCGGGTTCGTCGGTCGCGGGAGCGGTGAAGCCGAACGAGAGGAGCGCCGATTCCTCGACCACGCCTTCGGCGGTCGTGAACGCGTGGCCGATCTCGAAGACCCGGATCGGCCGGCCGACCCGCGCGAAGTACTCGACCAACCCCGGCCCGAGCGCGTACCGCAGGTAGCGCTGGTCCTCGGAGAGCGGGTTGCGGACCTCGACCGAGGCGTGGCTGGGCCGGATGCCCGCGCGCCGGAGCTTGGCCGCCAGAGCCGGTCCGTGCAGCGCGTAGCTGGAGATCTCGTGATAGCCGAGCGCGGCGAGCGCGCACGCGAGCTTGCGCTCGAGGCGATACGGACGGCTCGAGACGTCGTTCGGGTAGACCGCCGGCATCGATGCGACCACGTTGTCGTAGCCGGCCATACGCGCGATCTCTTCGACGATGTCGGCGCCGATGACGATGTCCTTGCGCCACGCCGGGGGCGTGACGTCGAGCCGATCCGCATCGACGATCGCGACCTCGCATCCGAGCGCGCGCAGGTGCGCGGCGATCGTCTCGTTCGGGAGTTCGAAGCCGAGCAGACGCTTCACGTCGCGCACCGCGAAGGGGACCGGCTCCGGGGCGGCGACCGGCGCGCCGAATGCGTGCGGTGCGTAAGCGTTGGCGCCGATCGCGACCAGCAGTTGGGCGGCGCGCGCGGCGCCGATATCGGCCAGGGCGGGCGCGAGCCCTTTCTCGTGGCGGGTCGAACCCTCGGTGCGGAAACCGAGCTTGGCGCTCATCCGGCGGATGCGCGCGCCGGCGAAATTCGCGCTCTCGAGGACGATCGCGGTGGTGCTCGCGCTCACCTCGGAGGCCTTGCCGCCTTTGAGACCGGCCAGCCCTTGGGCCTGCGCCTGGTCGGCGACGACCAGCGCCTGCGGCGTCAGCTCGTGTTCGACGTCGTCCAGCGTCACGAGCTTCTCGCCCTCGCGCGCGTCGCGCACGATCAGGTGGTGGTTCGTCAGACGGGCGTCGTCGTAGAAGTGCAGGGGCTGACCCGTCTCGAGCATGGCGAAGTTCGAGACGTCGACCAGGTTGTTGATCGGGCGCTGGCCGGCGAGCGCGAGGCGCACGCGCATCCAGGTCGGCGCGACGCCGACGCGGACGCCGTCGAAGCGCTGCGCGACGAAGCGGGTGCAGTCGGCGGAGTCGAGCGTCACGACCGGCGCGGTGCCGGCCGGATCCGCGGCGGTGCCCGGATTCCGGTCCGACGGAGCGCGCAGCGGCGTGCCGAGCGCGGCCGCCAGTTCGCGGGCCAGGCCGAGCATCGAGAGGGCGTCGGGACGGTTGCTGGTGACGTCGACGTCGAGGACCGCATCGCCGAGACGGAAGTGCTCGACGATATCGGTGCCGGGAGCGACGTCCGCGTCGAGCTGCAGGATGCCGTCTTCGAACCAGTCGGCCGGCAGCGCCAGCTCGTCGGCCGAGCACATCATGCCTTCGGATTCGACGCCGCGCATCTTGCGGCGCTCGATGGTAAGCAGCGGCAGCCGCGCGCCGATCGTCGCGACCGCGATCCGCTGCCCGGCGGCGACGTTTGTGGCGGCGGTGGCGATGGTCAGCGGCGTGCCGGCGCCGACGTCGATGCTGCCGACCTGCAGGCGATCCGCGTTCGGGTGCTTCTCGAGCGAGACGATCGTGCCGGCGACGACCCCGGTGATGACGGGCCGCGTCTCGATCGCGTCGACCGGGAAGCCGAGCATGGCCAGGCGATCGGCGATCGCTTGCGCGTTCCCGGGAAGGTCGACGTAGTCTCGCAGCCAGGCGATCGGGACGCGCATCGTTTCTCTATCTACTCTTGGCTAGTGCAGTTGCATGAGGAAGTCGGGATCGCTCTCGACGAAGCGGCGGATGTCGTCGATCTCGTAGCGGGTCAGGCCGAGCCGCTCGATGCCGAATCCGAACGCCCAGCCGGAGACCACGTCGGGATCGTAGCCGACGTTGCGCAGCACGTTCGGATGCACCATGCCGGCCCCGCCCAGTTCGATCCATCCCGAGCCGCCGCACATGTTGCACGCGTCGCCGAGCCCGCGACACTTCGGACAGGTCGTATCGACCTCGGCGCTCGGTTCGGTGAACGGGAAGAATGACGGACGGAACCGGACCTGCTGGTCGTCGCCGAAGAGCTCGCGGCACATCCCGGTCAGCGCGCCTTTGAGGTGGCCGAAATGGATGCCTTCGGCCACCAGCAATCCTTCGATCTGGTTGAACTGGAAGAGGTGGCGCGCGTCGACCGCGTCGCGGCGATAGCAACGTCCGGGCGCGACCACCGCGATCGGCGGCGCGTGCTGCTCCATCGTGCGGATCTGCATCGGCGACGTATGCGGGCGGAGCAGCAGCGTATCGGTGATCCAGAACGAGTCGAAGCCTTCGCGCGCGGGATGATCGGCCGGGATGTTGAGCGCGTCGAAGTTGTACTGGTCCGGCTCGACCTCTGGGCCGAGCACCACCGCGAAGCCCATCCGCTCGAAATACGAGCAGACGTCCTCGATGATGCGGCGGATCGGGTGGATCGTGCCGACCGCGGCGTCGGGCGCAGGGAAGGTGACGTCGATGGTGCGCGACAGATCGGCGTCGAAGGCGCGCGACTCGAGCGCGCCCTGCGCATCCTGCAGCTGGGCTTCGAGCCGTTCGACGACGTCGTTGATCTCTTTGCCGGCGGTCGGACGCTCCTCGGCCGGCAATTGGCCGATGCCGCGCCGCAACAGCGTGACGGCGCCGCTGCGGCCGAGGAAATCGACGCGCACCGCGTCGAGCGCGCGCTCGTCCCCGGCGCCGGCCACGGCGGCGGCGAAGCGGCTCTGCAGATCTGCGAGTTGGGCTGCTAATTCACTCATCGTTGATTTCGGAAGCGGCGCATAGAAAAAGCGCCCGGATTCATCATTCCGGGCGCTTCTCGTATTTTACTGTTTCGTCGTGCCGTTCAAGCCGAGCTTCGAGAGGGGTTGGACTGGCGGTAGGCCAGATATGCGGTCACGGAGCCCGAGAGTGCGAAGAGGTTCCAGAACAGATCGGTGGTTGCCATGGTGGCGCGAGGTCTCCCTTCGTGGCAATGATCCGGGGTCGCCCCCGGAGGAACGGGGAGATTGTACCATGCGACTTTTTCGACTGCTAGTCTTGACTTTTCGCATCCCGGGGGCTGTCTTGACAGGCCGCCAAAAAAGGGTTTTCCCTACAAACCGAGCGTCCTCAGGCTCGGTTCTTGAAGGCTTCGTAGAGGGCGATTCCGCCGGCCACCGCCGCGTTGAGGGACTCGGCCGCGGGCGCCATCGGGATGCCGGCGATCGTGCTGCAGACGGGCTCCCAGCGGCCCAGGCCGTGTCGCTCGTGCCCGACCACCAGGACCGTCCGGGCGGGTCAGCGCAGGCCGCCCACATCCTCCCCGCCGGCGGCCAGCCCGACCAGTTCGGCTCCTGCCGCCCGGGCCGCCGCGACGACGGTCTCGGGCGAGCCGGTGGCGACCGGCAGACGGAAGTGCGCGCCCATCCCGGCCCGGACGACTTTCGGGTGGTGCGGATCGACCCCGAGGTCCCCGGCGATCGCCCCGGCCGCCCCGAAGGCCTCGGCCGCCCGCAGGAGCGTGCCCAGATTACCGGGGTCGCCGAGGTCCGCGACCAGCAGCACCAATCCGGGCGCTGCGAACATCCGGTCGAGCGGCGCCGGAACCAGGTCGACCACCGCCAGGATCCCGGTCGGCGTCTCGACGTCGCTGATCTTGGCGAAGGTCCGGTCGGCGACCAGATAGGTCGGCACGCCGGAGCGCTCGAGCGATGCGACCCTCGGCTCGGCCGCGCCGGCCGCGGTGACGTAGAGTTCGCGGACGGTCGCGCCGCTGCGCACCGCTTCGTCGAGCAGGGTCGCGCCTTCGATCGCGAATGCGCGGTGCTCGTCGCGTCCGCGCTTGTCCAGGAGCTCGCGGGCGAACGAGATGCGCGCGCTCTGCGCGCCGAGGGCGAGCGGCACCGGCTACTTCGCGCCGGAGCGGCGCATCGCGACGGCGCGCAGGACGATCCAGGCGATCCCGGCGATCAGCGCGGCCACCATCACCGCGACCCGGTCGTTGAAGCCGGTCGGCACGACGAAGCGCAGCATCAGATACTCCAACACGGAGAGCATCGCGAGGAAGTACAGGAGCCAGAGGAGTTCTTTGCCGACGGTCGAGCGTGGTTGCACGACGCTGGCTTAAGCGAACCGCGCGGAATCTCCGTCCGCGACGGACAAGTCTGCGGCATGGAAGCACTGCCCGAGGTCCTCGCGTCGGAGCCCGCGTTCGCGGGCCGCATCTTCGACGTGCGCCGCGACACCGTGCGCTTCGCCGACGGGCGCGAGCAGCGTCTGGACGTCGTCGCCCACGCCGGGTCGTTCGCGATCCTGGCCTGTCCGGCGCCGGACCGGTTCGTGCTGGTCCGGCAATACCGGCATCCGGCTCGCGCGTGGCTGTGGGAGCTGCCGGCGGGCAAGGCCGAGGCGGGCGAGGCGCCGCTCGACGGCGCGGCCCGCGAGCTGGCCGAGGAGACCGGCTACCGCGCGGCTCGGCTCCGCGAGATCGCTTCGTTCTACATGACGCCCGGCTTCTGCGACGAGCGCCTGCACCTGGTGCTGGCCGAGGGCCTGACCCCGGGCGAGCGTCACCTCGACCCCGATGAAGAGATCGAGGTCCGCGAGACGACCCTCGACGAGGCGCGGGCGATGGCCGCCCGAGGCGAGATCGTCGACGCCAAGACCCTCTTGGGTCTGCTCTGGCTAGCAGGCGAGCGCACTCAGCTTCTCCCCAGGTCCGGTTAGTGCTACTATAGCGGCACGTTCCGCGGCGCTTCCATCGTCGCGGGAGATTTCCGCATGGAGGGCCATCCGTGGAGCTCCCACGTAATCTGGACGACGTGCTCAGACATATCCTCGCGAAAAGCCGCTCTGAGAGCGGCTCCTCGGTGCTTGCCCCCGAGGACGAGGCCTACCTCAACGATCTGGTCCTGGCCGTCCGCGACGGCAAGCGTGCGATCGTCGTGGTGGAAGACGCCGACGAACGCCTGCGCTACATGTTCTCGAACGCGACCCGCGCCGAAGCGGTCAGCATGCTCGGAAAGGTGATCGAATCGACCGGCCGGCGTCTGGTCGAAGGCGACGACTAGCTCGCGCTACGGCGCCAAGAACAGTTCGTCGATCTTCCCCTGGTTGGTCAGACCGAAGCGGTAGTGATACTGGCCGCGCGGATAGTTCACGAGGAACTCGTAGATCGTATCGCCGTTCTCGCCCGCGTGGCTCGAGATGGGGACGATCGAGACCATCTTCCCGAACGATTTGAAGTTCGCGTGCGAGACCAGCGCGTCGGTCAGGAACGCGCTGAATTGCGGCGTGAGCTGCGTGCGGTCCAGGTTCTTGTCGGCCAGCCGGACGAGCCACTCCTTCGCCCGCGAGACGATCAGGTTCTCGACGTGGACCTTCGCGGGCGGCGCCACGATGTCGAGGACCTCGGCGGCCACGTACTCCGGCGAGAGCGTGTTGTCGGAGTGCAGCGCGTCGACGTTCGCGAGCACGATCACGGCGATGTGGTCGTCGGGCAGCAACGCATTCATCGCGTGGAAGCCGCCGAGCTCGCCGTTGTGCCAGACGTAGCGCTTGCCGCCGCGCTGGTCGATCACCCAGCCCATCCCGTAGGCCTGGACGCCCGGCTGGCTGCCGGCGGTGAACATGTCGCGGACCGCATCGTCGCGCACCAGGATCGGGAAGCCGACGTCCCACTTCGCGAGATCGTAGACGTTGGTGACGAGGGCCCCGGCGCCGAGCAGCCAGCTCGGATCCCACGGTTTGACGCGCGTGAAGTGGCGGGGCGAGCCGGTGTAGCCGACCGCGGCCAGCGGCGAGATGCCGGTGTCGCCGGCCAGGAACGTCGAACTCATGTAGAGCGGCTGGAAGATGCGTGCCTGCATGAAGTCCGAGAGCGGCAATCCGCTCGCGCGCTCGACGATCAGTCCCGCGATGAAATAGTTGAAGTTGTTGTACGAGAACTTGGAGCCGGGCGGGAACTGCAGCGGCATCTTGTCGACCGCGGCGATGAAGTCGGCGAGTTTGACGCTCTTGGTCGGGTCCGCCTTGATGCCGGGCGCGTGGGTGTAGTCGGGCAGCCCCGAGGTCTGCTGCAGCAGCTGGGCGACGGTCACGCCGCTCGCGACGGTCAGCTCGGGGACGTACTTGGTGACCTTGTCGTCGAGCTTGATCTTGCCGTCCTGCACGAGCAGCAGCACCGAAGCGGCCGTGAACTGCTTGGTCAGCGCTCCGACGTAGAACTCGGTGGTCGCCGCGACCGCGCGCTTGGGCGAGAGGTCGGCGTAGCCGAACCCGCGGGCGTAGACCCAGCGCCCGTCCTCGACGACCGCGATCGCCATGCCGGGCGTCTGGCCGCCGGCGACGTCCGCGTGGGCCAGCTTGGCGATCGCCGCGGCCATCTTCGGCGTGAAGACGTGCCCGGCGCTCTGCGCGCGAGCGGAGCCGAAGCAGAGCGTCGAAAGCATGCAGAGGACCGCGAGAGTCTTACGCATGCCCGGAATCTTTGACGGACGGACGCAAAGAACCCGGCGCGTGCGCCGGGTTCTGATGAGAAAAGCCGGAGAAGCGGCTACTTGCCCGTCGCGGTCTTGGCCAGGCTCAGGAGCGAGCCGAACGCCTTGGCGTCGGTGACCGCGAGGTCGGCCAGCGCCTTGCGGTTGAGCGTGACGCCCGACTTCTTGAGGCCGTTGATGAAGACCGAGTAGGTCAGACCTTCGCGGCGGACGGCCGCATTGATGCGGCTGATCCACAGCGAGCGGAAGTCGCGCTTGCGGACGCGGCGGTCGCGGAAGGCGTACTTGAGCGAGTGGAGCAGCGCTTCGTTCGCGACGCGATAGTTGCGGCGACGGGCGGCGCGGAAGCCCTTCACGAGCTTCATCACCTTGCGCTTGTGCTTGAGACCGTGAACGCCGCGTTTAATGCGAGCCATGTTCTATCAGCCCTCCCTTAAACCAAGTACGGAATCGTCGGGCGCAGACGCTTCAGATCGCCCTTGAACGTGGGCTGATCCTTGCGGAAGTTGCGCTTGCGCTTCCGGGTCTTCTTGCTGAGGATGTGACCGCAGCCGCTGAACTGATGACGGTGGGTGACCTTGCCGGTCGACGACACCTTGACGCGCTTGGCGGTTCCTCTATGCGTTCTGATCTTGGGCACTGACCTGTTCCTCCGGGGTTTCTTCGGTTTCGTTTTCGTCATGTTCGTCGATGTCGTCGTGATCGTCGATATCGTCGTGATCGTCGTCGACATGCTCCGGCGCATGACCGCCAGCCTTATGCTCTTTCTCTTTTTCCGCGTCTCGTATCGACGAGAACTTCGGCGGACCGGTCGGCACCACGCGCGGTGCCAGGATCATGAACATGTTGCGGCCTTCGAGTCGCGCCTCGCGCTCCACGATGGCCAGCGGCGTCATGTCTTCCGCCATCC
>JANWKW010000005.1 GCA_025451135.1 Vulcanimicrobiia bacterium
AACGCACGCCGGTCGATCGCGACGCCCTGGTCAAACGCGTCGCGGGCTGGGGTGCGACCCGCGTGATCCACACCGAGATCGGCCGGGACGGCACCGGCAAAGGCTACGACATCGCCGCGCTGACCGCAGTCGCGAACGCGGCCGACGTCCGCGTGACCGCATCGGGCGGCGCGCGCACGGTCGAGCATCTGCGCGCGCTCAAGGCCGAGGCGCCGGCCGGCGTCGACGCATGCATCGTCGGCAAGGCGCTCTACGACGGGACGATCGATCTCGCGGAGGCGATCGCCGCGGTCGCTTAGACCGGCGGCGTCTGGACCGGGCGCGGCGGCGCGTGCGGCTGCCGAGGCGGCGCTTGGGGCAATGGCGGCGGTGTCGCGACCGGCGGCGCCTGGGTCGGCGAATCGGTCGGAGCGTCCGACGGCTCTGGCTGACGCGGCGTTCGTTCCGGTCGCGGCGTGCGTTCGGGCTGCGGCGCGGCGGTCTGGACCGGCGGCGCCGGCGTCTGATCGGGCCAGGGCTGGTGCGGCGACGACGGTTGCGGATACGGCGTCGGAGTAGGTTTCGGGGGCCAGCGATCCGGCGTCGGCCGCGGGGTCGGCCGGTCGTGCGGGCGTCCGTCGCCATAGCCGCCGTCGTCGCGATGGCCGCGCGGACGAAGATGCGCGAAGATCGGCACCGGCGCATACCACGTCTGACCGTTCCACCCGATGTAGACCGCTTCGATCGGGCAGTAGCCGCGCTCGAGACCGTACGGAGCGCGCATCGACGCGCGGTAGTACGGACCGCTGCCGTACATCCAGGTGCGCTGGGCGGACGCGCAGGTCGTGATGTAGGCGCGGCCGCCCGGCGGGGCTTGCAGCACCAGATCCATCTCGTCGCCGTAGCCGAACGAGAGACCGTCGTTCTCGAGATAGAACTGGAACGGGACCGCGGTGCCGAAATCCGGCGCCGGCGCGACGTTGGTGGTGAAGTTCCAGGTGGAACCGAACGGCACGCCATCTTGATCGACGCCCGAGAACGCGACCTCGTGCCGCCCGACCGGCAGCCCCTGTTGCGGGATATACGTCATGGTGGTGCCGTCGAACGTGGTCGCAGCGGTCACGTCGACGCCATCGACGCGCAAGCCGGCGCTGCGGACCGGGACGTCCCCGCCGAGCGCGGCCGAGATGGTCGGATAGCCGGTCGCGACGGTCGCGTCCGGCGCCGGGAGCATCGAACCGACGCGCCGCGTCGCGGCGCCGTTCCGCGCGACCGCGCCGGCGAGCGAGACGGTGACGAGCGAACTCGCGGCGTCGTAGCCGACGACTGCGCCGAGCGATTGCGCGACGAACCGCAGCGGCACGTACGTGCTCGCGCCGACGACCCGGGCCGGGACGTCGAGCGCGACCGCGCGGTCGTCGACGATGGCGCCGGTGTTGCCGATCTGCAGCCGCACCGTGTGGCCGGCGCCGGCCGCGGTGATGGTGTGGGTGTGCGCGTCGTAGTCCAGGCGCGCGCCGAGCGATTCGAAGATCGCGCGCATCGGCACGAGCACGCGTCCGTGCTGGGAGATCGGAGCGACCTCGAGCGGCTTGTCGTCGACGGTGATGCGCGGCACGGCCGCCAGCGTCACCGCCAGCATCGAGAGCAAGGCGCCCAACCTGCGAGCGTTCATATGCTCTCTAACGTGGCATCGAATCGTGGGAGTTCCCCGGGAAGCCGGGCCACGATCTCATAATTGATCGTTTCGGCCCAGGCCGCCCAGTCGTCGGCGGTCACCTCGGCGTCGCCGTCGCGTCCGATCAGGGTGACGCGGGAGCCGGTGCGGGCGGCCGGGACGGCGGTCAGGTCGATCAGGGTCGCGTTCATGCAGACCCGCCCGGCGATCGGCGCGCGTGCGCCCGCGACCACGAACGCGCCCCTGTTCGAGAGCGCGCGCGGAACGCCGTCGGCGTAGCCGAACGGCACCACTCCGACGCGCATCTCGTGGGGGGCGTGGAGCGTGCAGCCGTAGCCGATCGGGTCGCCGGCGCGGACGCTGCGTTCCGCGACCAGCGTGGAATGAAACGAAAGCGCGGGCCGAAGCGCGAGCCCCGCGCCTTCCATCGCCTCGCGGGTGAGCGGCGAAGGCCACAATCCGTATAGCGCGATGCCGAAGCGCACCATATCGAGCCGGGTCTCCGGCCACAGCATGCCGGCCGCCGAGGCGGCGATGTGTTCGATCGGATCGATCTCGCGCTGCGCGAAGAGCGGGCGCACCTGTGCGAGCACGCGCGCGAAGCGCTCGTTCTGGGTGGTCGTGAACGGCGAATCGAGTTCTTCGGCCGCGGCCAGGTGCGAGAAGATGCCGGCGATCTCGATCTCCGGGCGCTTGAGGTACTCTTCGATCGCATCGGGCGCGTCCTCGACGCGCAGGCCGAAGCGCCGCACGCCGGTATCGATCTTGACGTGGACCGGGATGCGCGTCGCGCGCTTGCGCGCGGCCGATGCGACCGCCATCGCATACTCGCGGTGGTCCCAGAGCGCGATCTCGACCTTCGCGCCGATCGCGTCGTCGAGCGCCTGGATCGGAACCGGACCGAGGACCAGCACCGGGGCGGTGATGCCGCCGTCGCGCAGCGCGATCGCCTCGGCCAGATCGAAGACGCAGAGCCGCTTCGCCAGACCCTCGACCGCGAGCGCCGTCTCGACCAAGCCGTGTCCGTAGGCGTTGCTCTTGACCACGAACGCCGCTCGCGCCGGCGCGACCATCGCGCGCAGGGCCTCGGCGTTCGCGCACAGCGCGTCGGCCGAGATCGAGAGGCCGCCGATCGGCACGCGGTTCAGCGGCGCGCGAGCGCGCGCATCGTGAAGGCGACCGGGATGCCGAAGAAGGCCGTATGCGCGACGATCTGCACCACGAAGCCGATCGGCGAGAGGCCCGGCCAGACGGCGCCGAGGATCAAGATGAACTGCATCAACAGCCAGACGATCAGGCCGTAGACGACGCCCGCGAGCCACGTGCTCGCGACCGCCGCCGGCCGCGTCGCGGCGACGTAGGCGTAGCCGATGCCCCACAGGATGCTCACGACCAGATGCGCGAGCAGACCGACGACCGGGCTCTCCGCGTGGATGTAGTGCGCGAAGGACATGAGGATTTGCACCGGCGTTAGATGGACCGGCAGCAGACCGAGCGCGATGAACAGGAAGAGCGCGATGACGATGCCGCCGACGATGCCGGCGATCGCGCCCTGCGAAACGATTTTGCCCCAGTCGAGGGACGGTGCGTTGACTGCCATACCGCCCCCTTCGACCAGGCAGGTGCGGAGCCTTGGCGAAACCGCGCCGCGTGGATGACGTCGTCGAACCAGGCCGCGCGCAACGGGATGCGATCCTGCTCGTGGCATTGGCGCTTGCCGCCTGGTGCGTCGGCATGTTCTTCTCGGAACTCGTCGGCGGGCTCCTCACGCACGCGCCGTTCGCGGCGGCTCGGCCGGTCCTGACCGCCAGCACCCTTTGGACGCGCGAGATCGTCGTGCTGGTCGTCGCGGTCGCCGGCTACCGATGGGCCTTTCCGGAATCGTCGCTCGCGCCGGTCGGCATCCGCGCATCGTCGATCGGGAATGCGCTCCTCGGCGTGCTCTTCGGCATCGCGTTCGTCGCTGCGATGTCGTTCGTCGATCGGACGTTTCACGTCGGAAGCTGGGCCTCGACGGTCGCGGCGTTCGTCTCCGACCCGCAGCGGGCGGCCGGCCTGACGAGAGTACTGCTCCCGCTTCAGATCGGGCTCTTCTCCCCGGTCGTCCAGGAGATCACGTTCCGCGGACTGATCTATACCGGGCTGTCCCGGCTCTTCCGCCCCGACATCGCCGTCGTCGCGTCGGCGGCCGTCTTCTCCCTCTCACACGCATCGAGCGGTCCGTTCGCGCTCGCGCACTCGTTCGTCTTCGGTCTTATAGCCGCGGAGCTGTTCCGGCGCACGAAGTCGCTGCTCCCGTCGACGTGCATGCACGTCGTGGTCAACGGCTTCTCGCAGGTCGCGGCGCTGCTGCGGTAGGCCGCGCGGCCATATTTCCGTCACTCTCGTAGCTTGACAAATCGCGCCTAAGCACCTAAAACATTAGGTGATGAAATCTGGTGCGTTATTCTCGACGTTTGCCGTCGCGGTTTGTCTCCTATTCGCCGCGGCGCCGGGCCGCGCGCAGACCGCCTTCTCGATCGCGGCGGTGCGGGTCGCGACGCCGCCCAAGCTCGACGGCACGCTCGACGACCCGGTCTGGAAGACCGGCGCGCACGTGCAGCTCGGGTGGAACTCCACCTATCTGCGGGCGGCCGCGCAGACGACCGACGCCTACGTGCTGGTCGACGACAAGAACCTTTACGTCGCCTACGTCGCCAAGCAGGTCGAGCCGCTGACCGCGACCGTCCACACCAACGACGTCGGTCTCGGCACCGACGACATCGTGCGCACGTTCCTGTTCCCGAGCGGCGATCGCGGCTTCGAGTACTTCTTCGCCGCCAACCCGATCGGCACGCGCTACGCCAACTCGTCCGAGAACGCCGCCTACTCGCCGGCGTGGGACGCGGTCACCACGCGTACGAGCGACGGCTACATCGTGACCGAGCGGATCCCGCTCGCGATCATGCGCGGCGACGGCCGCTCGACCTGGCGCATCCAGTTCGACCGCCGGATCGTCGCCAACAACAGCGAGCAGCTCGAGTGGGCCCACGACCCCGCCCAGCGCGGCGACGACGACGTCGTCTACACCGGCTACCTGACCGGCATGCGCGGCGGCACGGCCGGCACCAAACCCAAGGCCCGCGCCAACCTCTACGCGCTCGGCGCGCTCGCCGCGCCCAGCGTCGGCGGATCGACCTCGCGCGTCGGCATGGACCTGGCGGTCCCGGTCACCGCGACCGCATCGTTCCTGGCGACCTTCCATCCCGACTACTCGAACGTCGAGCTGGACCAGCAGAGCATCTCGCCGACCGCGTTCGCGCGTCAGTTCCAAGAGGTGCGGCCGTTCTTCACCCAGGGCGCCACCTTCTACAACAACTTCAACTGCAACGATTGCGCGGGATTCCCGCTGCTCTACACGCCCAACATCCCGACGCCGCGCGACGGCTTCGCGATCGAAGGGACCCAGGGACCGATCCGGTTCGGCGCGTTCGACTCGCTCGCGAACGGCCGCACCGATACCTCGCAGGCGGTCGCCTATCGCTCGAACGATCACCGCAAGAACCTGCTCTACCAGCGCAGCACCGTCGACCTTCCGGGCCTCCACGACGTCGCCGAGTACGGACAGTTCCAGCTCGGCAACGCCCACAACTTCAGCGTCTACGTGACCCAGGGGCGCGAGCGCGGCTCGCTCGTCGCCACGCCGTCCGAGGGGAACTACGCCGAATACGGCATCAACTACTATACGCCCAAGCAGGCGGTCTTCGCGGCCTATCATGACCTGGGCGCGCAATACTCGCCCATCGATAGCTTCACCCAGATCAACGACATCCACGGCCCGTCGGTCTACACGTATAAAGAGTGGGACTTCGACCCCAAGAACTTCGTCACCACGATGACGCTCTCGCAGGACTACCAGCACTACCACAGCCGCGCCGGCGTGGTGAACGACACCTACGCCAACACGGATCTCATGATCTCGACCAACAACAAGTTCCAGCTCATGCTTTCGACCGGCGCGCAATATCTGTTCTTCCCGGGAACGCCGGGCGACTATGCGAACCAGAACGGCATCTTCGTGTCGTACAACGGCAACTCGTCGACCCCGACCACGTTTTCGTACAACGTCGGCCGTTTCGGCCCGGGCTACTTGCACTCCATCGCCCGCGGGACGACTCTCAAGATGGGACCGCGCGCGACGCTCTCGCTCGAGGCCGACGACACCATCCAGAACATGGACGGCGGCGAGCGCTTCGTCCAGTGGCTCGAACGCGCGAGCGTCGGCGTCCAGATCGATCCGCGGACCTCGCTCGCGTTCGGCGTGCGCCGCATCTTCGGGATCGGTCCATACTTCGTAGCGCCGGGTTCGATGCCGCAGCCGCAGACCTTCACCAACCTCTCGGCGGCCTTCTACAAGCGCTTCGGACCGAGCGAGATCTACGTCGTCTACGGCGATCCGAACCAGCTGCGGACGCGGCCCGCATTCATCGTCAAATACATCCTCTACGTCGGGGCGCAGAAGGGCACGTAGCCCCAAGCGCCCTTGCCAGGCTTGGTCGAGTCGGGCATGATAGCGCCATGATGCGTCGTATCGTCGCCCCGCTCGCCGCGCTCGTCTTCGTGCTCGGCTCGTCCGCCGCCGCGCCGGCGTTGCCCGGTCAGCAGTTGCCCGCCTGGCTCGCGTGGGCCAACGCCAATCCCGCCCTGCAGCACCTGGGCAAGACCCGCAACGAGTTGAGCGGCGGAGCCGTCTACTACAAGGTCATCACCGCCTCCGGTCTCACGTTCTACTTCTCCGCCGAACCGGGCGCGGCCGGCGCGAGTCCGACCCTGATCTCGCGCGAGTCGTCGGCCGTCCAGAACGTGCCGCCGTCGTACGAGTTGCGGCGGCACCGCGCGACCGCCGCCGCGATGGCCCGCGTCGTCTACGGTCCG
>JANWKW010000006.1 GCA_025451135.1 Vulcanimicrobiia bacterium
GCAGGATGGCGGCGGTCTGCTCGATGCTCGGTTCCTCGACCATCACGGGCTGGAAGCGCCGTTCCAGCGCGGCGTCCGATTCGATGTATTTGCGGTACTCGTCGAAGGTGGTCGCGCCGATGCACTGCAGCTCGCCGCGCGCAAGCTCCGGTTTGATCATGCTGCTCAGGTCGAGCGATCCTTCGGCGGCCCCGGCACCCACCAGCGTGTGCAGTTCGTCGATGAACAGCACGACGTCGCGCGCCGAACGTTTGACCTCGTCGAGGATCTTCTTGACGCGGCCTTCGAACTCGCCCCGGTACTTCGTGCCCGCGACCAGCGGCCCGAGCGAGAGCGCCAGCACTTTCTTCCCGCGCAGGCCGGCGGGCCCGTTGCCGCTGACGATGCGCTGCGCCAAACCCTCGACGATGGCGGTCTTGCCGACGCCCGGCTCGCCCACCAGGACCGGGTTGTTCTTGCTCTTGCGCGCCAGGATCGAGATGACGCGCTCGATCTCGTCGTCGCGTCCGACGACCGGGTCGAGGCGGCCCGAGCGGGCCAGGTCGGTGAGGTCCCGCGAGTAGTTCTGCAGGGTGGGCGTGCCGCCGCGGAAGTGGCGGGTCAGATCCTCGAAGGGCGAGGTGCCTCCCGGGGCGCCGCCTTCGTTCTCTTTCATCTTGTCCAGGAGCAGCGCCCCGCCGGCGACCAGGCCGGCCGCGACCAGGGCCGCGCCGATGAACGGCAGCGCCTTGGTGGCCGCGTTCTTCTGGGCGCACGGGCCGCAGAGCCAGTCCTGGCCGGCGAACGCGACGGCGGGGCGGAGGCCGCAAGCGGCGCAGGTCGTCTTCATGTCCTGAGGTACCCCTGAATAAAGCGCGGAGTTTCGGGGAAGAGGGTCACCATGGGAATACTATTATGGCTCATCTTCGGACTCATCGTCGGTGTCATCGCCAAGTACATCGTACCTGGTGAGGGTCCCGGCGGGATCATCGGAGACATCATCGTCGGCATCGTCGGGGCGTTCCTCGGCGGCTGGATCTACTCGCTCTTCGGCCACGGCGGCGTGAGCGGATTCAACCTCCCGAGCATCCTGTGTGCCGTCATCGGGGCGGTCGTCCTGCTGTTCATCCTCCGGGCCATTTCGGGCCGCCGGACCGTCTAACCACGCCCTTCCGGGCAGACCTGGAGGGGGCCAAATCCTTGGCCCCCTGCTTCTTTTGCAGGGAAGGCCTGGGCCGGGCAGGGGGTAGAATTACCGCCACTATGGCCTACATCATCACGGAACCGTGCATCGGCACGAAGGACAAGTCGTGCGTCGACGTCTGTCCGGTCGACTGTATCAAGGGCGAGGACTCGGACGAGCAGCTCTTCATCGACCCGGAAGTCTGCATCGACTGCGGCGCCTGCGTCTCGGCCTGCCCGGTCGAGGCCATCTTCGCCGATTCCGACGTCCCCGAGAAGTGGACGAACTTCGTCGACATCAACGCCGACTATTTCAAGAAGAGCGCTTAGGTGATCTCGCAAGAAACGTTCAACCACGTCTTCGGCTATGCGCCCTGGGTCATCGGCGCGGTCATCTTCCTGGTCGCCTATCTGATGGTCCGCGGCCAGACCGCGGTCAAGGCGCCGATCGGCCAGACCTTCGCGTGCGCGTCCTGCGGCCGTCGCGGCGTCCGAGAGCATATGGAACCGCAGGCCCACGACGGCGCGGTCAGCTGGTTCTGCCACCGCTGCGCGAGCGCTCACTGACCGCGTTCCGCTTCCGGGAAGAGAAGAAGGGCCGGCGTTTTCACGCCGGCCCTTCTCGTTCGAGACCTCGTCTCGACTAGAGCGCGTTGGCCATCGCCCAACCCTTGGGCGCGCCGATCCCGGTCACCAGATCGTATCCGGTGACGGCCGAGTAGGCACCGTTGCTGCCCGACGTCACGTCGGTGTAGTCGGCGTACCCGGTGTTCTTGAAGAGCGCGTACAGATTCGGATTGACGAATCCGTAGTGCGTTCCCCGGAGCTGATTGACCTCGGCCATCAGCGCCGTGAACTCCGGCGAGGACCACGACGTGCCGTCGTAGGTCGCCTGGCTCCCGTGATCCCAGACCGCCACGCTGACGCCCGGAAGCGAGATGTCGGGATTGTTGCGGCCACCCGAGTTGACGCCCGAGATGCCCGACTGGTAGCTCGGCACGGCGAAGATCTTGGAGAAGCCGCCACCCGAGGAGAAGCCGTTGCCCGAGTCGACGCCCGCCGTGATGGTGAGCAGCGCTCCGGTCGACGAGTTGCTGGTGAAGTTCACCGCGCCGACCGCTACGAAGTACGGATCCGACGACGGCGAGCTGACGCCCGGCGTGCCGCTGCCGCATTCGGCGCTTCCCGAATCGCCCGAGGATGCCGCGAACGTGATGCCCTTCGCCGCCGCCTGCTGAGCGATCGTGTTGGTGGTGTTGGTGAACGCGGTGTCGCCGGATTCGCATCCGCCGAACGACGAGTTCACGACGCTCGCGATGTTGTCTGAGACGGCCATGTTGTAGCCGTCCTCGATCGACTGCGAGCTGAGATCGGGGAAGTTGTAGACGCGGATGTTCGCACCGGGTGCGAGACCGCTGATGGTCTCGACGTCGAGGGCCGTCTCGCCGTAGTCGCTGCTCGACGAGTTGCCGCCGCCGTCGACGGCGACGTTGGTGATCGTGCCGGTCTGGGTGACGCCCGCCGCGCTCAGATACGCGCTGACGTCGGACGTGAGGATCGGCGTGTCGATCTCGACCGCGACGGTCTGGCCGGCGCCGTTGCACCCGTGCTGGACCGGGAAGTCGAAGGCTTTGGCGACGCCGGTCGCCAGCCATCCGCCGCCCGAGGCCTTGAGGGCGCCGTTATCGGAGGCCGAGCCGGTGCAGCCGCTGCCCGGGGTGGGCGTCGGTGCCGGGGTCGAGGTCGGGACCGGGGTCGAGGTCGGCGGCGGCGTCGGCGAATGCGTCGGCGTCGCGGTCGGGACGGGGGTCGGCGTCGGGGCCGGGGTGGCCGTCGGCGACGGGGTCGGCGTCGACGTTCCATTCGACAGGTTCACGTCGTCGACGTACTGCTGCGTGTACGCGCCGGTGTAGCCGTCGCCGTGCACGCCGATGTAGAGGTAGTACGTGCCGCCGGCGTAGGCCGAGACGCTGTACGACTTGTGGACCCAGCCGGCGTGGTTGGCCGACGTCTGGTAGAACTGGACGACGCGCGTGCCGCTCGAGTCGAGCAGATCGGCCTCCTGCCACGCGTACGTCGTGCCGCCTTCGTTCGAGAGCTGGTAGACCCAGAAGTCGAGCGTTCCGCCCGACGGGATGGTGACCGCCTGGCAGAGGCCGGTGTCGCCGTTCGGTTCGGCGCTGCCGTTGCCGTCGCGCTGGTCGTGGGTTCCGGTGTGCGGATGCGTGGTCACGACGGTGGCGTTGACGTTGCCGCATTGCAACCAGCCGGTCGTGCCGCTCTCGAAGCCGGGATTCGTGATGACGTTGCCCGCGAACGTCGAGATCGCGGCGCGGCGCGCGGAGAGCGGACCCGGCACGGCGATCGGCGTGTTGAGCGCGGTGCGCGACTGCGTGTGCGCGACCGCGAGGTTGTTGAGGGTCACGTCCTTGACGAGGCCGGTCAGGCCGTCCGGCAGCGTGGCCGGCTCGACGTTGGCGAACTTCGTGCCGAAGCGGCCCTGCGAGACGTTGTGGATCTGCGTCTTGAAGGTCTTCTCGATTACCGACGTCGGCGCGGTCGCGTCGATGATCGTGCGGTTGTCGAACTTCCCGGTGATCGTGAAGCCCTGCGCCTGCAGGGTCGAGACGACCTGCGCTTCTTGCTCGGCCGTCGGCGCGAACTGCGCATTGAACTGCTCGTTCGTAAGATACTGATGGTAGCGGCCCGATAACGGATCGCTCTGGTCCTTGACCAGCTGGTCGAGTTGCGCCTGATCGTTGTAGGCGAGCGTCACGGTGATGTGGGTGGCCTCGCTCGCGCCGCGTTCGCCGGCATCGGCGATCGCGAAGATGCCGGCCGGACGGGGCGGCGTCGCGATCTGCGAGACTTGGGGACCCAGAGTATCGGCTCCGCCGCCCGGGGTGGACGGGACGAGGCCGGAGGACCCGCTGTGGCCTCCACAGGCTGAGACCGCCAACGACACTGCGAGCAGTGACGCGGCGGCACGTATGGTCGTGCGCATGGAACTCCTATTGAGAAGGAATGCAACAATAGACCGTACTGTAAAGCAATTGAAAAGCACGCATAAGGCTGCGACCCATATGCGTGCATTTCGCCTCTAAAGGCATTCCGCCGAAGACCCGCGATTCGTTCGGCCGAGAGGCCGGCCGATGCTGCTTAGACCTGGAGAACTTCGGTTATCTCCGGAACGTCGGAAGTGACGACCAATTCTATGGCCCCTTTGAGCGTCATGTTGGCGGCTGCACAGCCGCCGCAGGCGCCCAGCATCTGGACGTAGGCGGTCGATCCGGTCACGCGCACCAGCCAGACCTCGCCGCCGTCCATCGCGATGCCCGGCCGCACCTTATCCAAGGCGGCGTTCACTCGCTCTTCGATGGTCGACTCGGTCGCGGCGCTCATGCCCTCGATTATACCCCGTAGCCTTTCATGAGGTCGTGCATCTTTACCGTCATCGACAGGGCGTCGTCCCACTTGCGCTGCCACATGTTGCGGCCGAAGATCAGCCCGACGCAGCCGGCCTCCATGGCCAGCTTGGCCTTGTGCATGGTCGCCTCGTCGCCCATCTTGCTGCCGCCCGAGACGAGCACGAGCGTGCGGCCGGCCGAGCGGACGACCCGGCGCAGTCCCTCTTCGTCGGTGAATTGCATGGTGTTGTAGGGCTTGGGCGAGTTCGCGGCACCGGCCGCTTCGTACTTGGGCTCGTTGAGCTTGACGATGTCGCAGCCGACCTCGCAGGCGACGCGGGCCGCGTAGTCGATCGCGTAGAGCGAGTCGACGCCGCCCTTGGCTTTGACGTAGGTCCCGCGCGGATACGACCAGATGATCATCGGCATGCCGTACTTCTCGCACTCGCGGCGGACTTCGTTGCACTGCGCGATGTCGACGTCTTGCGCGGCGCTCCCGACGTAGAGCGTATAGCCGACCGCGTCGGCGCCGAGCCGGACCGCGTCTTCGACCGAGGACGTGAGCGACGAGAACGCGTCGTCGTCGGGCGGGATTTTCGTCTTGCCGTTGAGTTTGAGCACCAGCGGCACTTTGCCGGCGTACGCCTTGTGGTACTTCTCGGCCAAGCCGATGTGGAGCGCGATGCCCGAGAAGTTCCCGGCGACCGCGAGCCGGTAGATCCAGTCGGTGTCGATCGAATCCGGATTGTCGAAGAAGTCGACCGGGCCGTGCTCGAGGCCCTGATCGATCGGGAGGATCATCAGCGTTCCGTTGGCGGGACCGTGTTCGTACATCAGGCGGTGCAGGCGCACGCGCTTGCCCGTGGAGAGGTTAAGATCGTCGAACGACGGGCGGCTCGGAGTTGCGGGCATCGGGTCCTCCAGATGGGGTGGGACTTCTCGCCTTCGACCAGGACCGCCTTAATCTTCCACGCAAGAATGCTCCCCGATGAGCGAAACGATCGGATTCATCGGCGTCGGCGCGATGGGGGAACCGATGGCCCGGGCCCTGCGCAGGGCCGGCTTTGCGGTGACCGCCAGCGTCAATACCAACCGGGCTCCGCTCGAACGGCTGGCGGCCGACGGCGTGGTCGAAGCGGCCGACCCGGCGGCGGTGGCCGCGGCCTCGAGCGTCGTGATCACGATGGTCCCGGACGCACCCCACGTCGCCGACGCCCTGTTCGGCCCGGCCGGGGCGATGGGCGGCGCGAATCCGGGGACGCTCTTCATCGACATGTCGACGATCTCTCCGATCGCCTCCGAAGCCCACGCCGCGCGGCTGCGGGAAGCCGGCCATGCGATGGTGGACGCGCCGGTGAGCGGCGGACCGGCCCGAGCCGCTACCGGTACCCTCGCGATCATGGCCGGCGGCAGCGAGGCCGATTTCGCCCGGGCCGAGCCGGTCCTTCGCGCGATGGGGACGCCGCACCACGTCGGCGGCACCGGCATGGGCGCGACCATCAAGCTGGTCAACCAGGTGATGATCGCCTCGATCATGATCGCCAACGTCGAGGCCCTGACGTTCGCCAAGCGGGCCGGGGCGGACCCGGAAGTCGTGCGCGCGGTGGTGGCGAACGCTACCGGCGGGAACTACTTGCTGGATCAGTGGTTGCCGAAGTACTGGTTGGCAGGGACGTTCGAGGGCGGGTTCGCGATCGATCTGCTGCGCAAGGACATCAATGCGGCGCTCGAAGCCGCGCGCGCGATGAAACTGGCAATGCCCTCGACGGCAGCCGCATATCAGGTCTATACCGCACAATCCGCAGGAGGAGACGGCGCGCTCGATTATAGCGCCGTGGCCAAGTTCTATGAACGGCTCGCCGGACACCACGATTAAGCGGGGCACTTTCGTCAAGAACCCCGACTTCAACAAGAAGATCCTCGTCGTCGACGACGAGTCGTCGATCCTCCAGACGCTGCGCTTCAACCTCGAGCGCAGCGGCTACGCGGTCGTGACCGCGAGCGACGGGCGCAGCGCGGTCGCGATGGCGCAGCGCGAGCAGCCCGACCTGGTCATCCTCGACATCATGCTGCCGGTCCTCGACGGCATCGAGGCCTGCAAAGAGATCCGCAAGTTCAGTTCGGTCCCGATCATCATGCTCACCGCCAAGGATCAGGAGATCGACAAGGTGCTGGCGCTGGAGCTCGGGGCGGACGATTACGTCACCAAGCCGTTCGCGCTGCACGAGTTCCTGGCGCGCGTCAAGGCGCGCCTGCGCCGCCAGAGCCCGATCGCGCCCGGCGTCGACGACGCGATCGCGCTCGGCGAGATCGTCATCGACCCGTCGCGTCAGTCGCTGCGCGTGCGCGGCCGGGACGTCTCGCTCGCGCCAAAGGAGTTCGCGCTGCTGCGCGTGCTGATGGAGAACAACGGCCGCGTCGTCACCCGCCAGACCCTGCTCGACAAGGTGTGGGGCTACGACTTCGAAGGCGAACAGCAGACCGTCTCGGTGCATATCCGGTGGCTGCGCGAGAAGATCGAACCCGACTCGCGCAACCCGCGCCATATCATCACCGTGCGCAGCCGCGGCTACATGTTCAAGGAATGAGCTCTTCGTTCGGTCGCGGACGCCGGCCGCCCGCCGACGGCGCGCTCGAACGGCTGGCGCGCGCGCTGCCCCAGGGCGTCGTGCTGCTCGACCGGACCTTGCGGGTGACGGTCGCCAACGCGGCCGCCGGCTTCATCTTCGGCTTCGACGCGTCGCGCGCGGCCGGCATGCATCTGATCGAAGCCGTTCCCAACGTCGAACTGGAACGCCGGGCCGAGGACGTGCTCGACGGCGGCGCGGTCGCCTCGCCGCTGGTGGTGGCCGGCAAGAGCGGCAACCTGACCTACGCGATCTCGGTCTATCCGCTGGCCGGCACGGACGGCGAGGTCCACGGCGTGCTGGTGCTGACCGAGGATCGCACCGAGTATCTGGCGATCGAGCGCGCGCGTCAGGACTTCATGTCCAACGTCTCGCACGAACTGCGCACGCCGCTCTCGTCGATCAAACTGATGCTCGAGACGGTCATCTCGTCGCCCGACGACGAGGTCGGCGATCTGTTCCTGCCGCAGGCGCTCGCGCAGGTCGACCGGCTGGCGGAATTGGTCGGCCAGTTGCTCGAACAGGCCCGGGTCGAATCCGGCCAGCTGCTGCTGCGGGTGCGCGAGGTCGATCTCGACGCGGTCGTCCGCCCGATCGTCGCCTCGCTCGAACCGCAGGCCGCCGAGAAGGGCGTAAGCGTCAACTTCGCCGCCTTGCGGCCGGTCCGGCTCGAAGCCGATCCGGACCGGCTGGCGCAAGTCGTCGTCAACCTGGTCGACAACGCCCTGCGCCATACGCCGGCCGGGGGCGCGGTCGACGTCGAGGTCGACGCCGAAGGCGGCGACGCGATCCTGCGGGTCCGGGATACCGGCGCGGGCATCCCGTACAAGGATCTGCCGCACATCTTCGAACGCTTCTACGTAGTCGACCGCTCGCGCGCGCGCAAGTCGTCGGGCGCCGGCCTCGGCCTCTCGATCGTCAAGCAGATCGTCGACGGCCACGGCGGCCGGGTGACCGCGGAGTCGCTGCTGGGCAGCGGCGCGACCTTCAC
>JANWKW010000007.1 GCA_025451135.1 Vulcanimicrobiia bacterium
ACGCGCGCCGCCCGGCGGTGAAGTCGGCGAGTCCGTGCCGGCAGTCGACCAGGATCAGTCGCGGGTCCGCGCGCCGCTCGGCGATCTCGCGGATGGCGACGATCGTGTCGAACACGGTCTTAGCGGAGCTGGATGGTCGTCTTCGGGGCTTCGCTGCCGAAGGCGTTCTTGAGGATGGTCTGCAACTCGCCCTTTTCGGCCATCGGCCCGAGCACGTCGGTGTCGCCGTAGAACGTGCCGTCGATGAAGACCTTGGGGAGCGTCGGCCAATCGGTCATCTGCGAGAGGGCTTCGCGCTTGGGCATGTTCTCGAGGACGTCGACGACTTCGAACGGGTAGCCGAAGTTGTTGAAGAACTGAATCGTCTCGAGGGTGAAGCCGCAGCGCGGCGCATCCTTGGTGCCCTTGCCGTAGACCAGGATCTTGTTGGCGCCGACCTCGGCCTCGATCTCGTGTTTGAGCTGTTCGGACATGGCGATTACTCCGCGACGGTGGTGGTGAGTTCGATGGCGTGGATGCGGCCGTCGCTGTGGGCGGCTTTGAGCGCGCGATAGACCATCTGGTGCTGCTGGATCAGCGTCTTGCCGGCGAAGGCCGTCGAGGTGACGCCGATGTTGAAGTGATCCATGGTGCCGGTGCGGTCGAAGACCGTGACCTCGGCGTCGGGCATCGTCTCGCGGATCAAGGCGACGATGGCATCGTTGGCGATCATGACGTCCCTAGTATGGGGCCTTCTAGGACGTCAGGCGCGGGCTTTCGTCGCCGCGCAGGGTCTTGGCCAGGTCGTTGGCATTGCGCAGGGTGGCGGGCAGGTCGCCGCCTGCTTTGGACAGGGCGGCCGCCACGCCGCCCGCCAGCACCACACCGGTGACCGCCACCAGGATGGCCGGGACGCCGTGGGCCTTGACCGGGCCGATCTCGATCCGGAACTCCCGGACCAGCCGGGCCATCCCCTTGAAAAAACCGTAGGCCTTCATCCCGACCTAGTTGGAGGGCTAGTCGTCGAATCCCGCGTCGGAGCCGTCGGCGTACTTGATCTCTTTGACCTGGGCGACGATCGTCTTGGGCTTGCCCTTGGCGGCCATCAGCGGCCCGGCGTCTTCGCCGAACCGGTAGTAGCGCATCGGGTCGTCGAACGCTACGGTGCCGTGCCCCGCGATGTCGCGGGTGACGTGCACCTCGGACATCGCGATGCGCGCGCCGGTCTTGGCGTCGCGGAGTTCCAGCCCGAGGTCGAGCTTCTTGATCTCCTTGGCGGAAAGGTTGCGGAACGCGAAGTGGAGCACGATCTTGCGGTCGTCTTCCGAGACCAGCGCGACCGTCGGCGCGATCAGCTTGGCCAGCATGGCCTTGTGGCGTCTGTCGTCCGCGTTGGCCTGCGCGGCCATCCGAAGCCCGACCTCGTAGGAGATCTGCAGGTCGATCACCTCGCGCACGGTCTTGCCCTCATACGCGTCGGTACGGTCCTGGTGGTCGTCGACGAACGCGGCGAAGCGGTTCTTGTCGAGCGTCGACAGGTCGCTGGCCGCCACGTCGGCCTGGACCTTGGCGAGCGTCGGGACGGTCACGACCTCGGCGTCGATCGCGCCGGGAGCGACGCTGGCCACGGCGGTCGCGGCGGAAGAAGAACTCGCGGCACGACCGCCGCAACCAGCGAGGCTCGCCGCTAACGCGGCGAGCCCCATGAGTGCTGTGACCTTGGTGCGGATGGTCAAGTGCAGCTGGTCCCCGATACGAACTTCACGCTGAGCAGCGGATGGAGTTCGATGCCGTTCGGCGCGACGCCCGTCTGCCCGTGCAGCGGGTCGAAGAAGGCGACGCCGGTGACGTCGACCACGATGCCCGACGCGAAGTTGGTGAACGAGCTCGGCGGATTGCCGAAACACGAGACCAGTTTCGCGCGGACGGACGTGTAGTAGTTCTGGAAGCCCGACGCGCAGGCCATGCTGCAGGTCGGGTCCGGCGGTTCGATGATCATCGTCTTGGTCGGAGCGTTCGGATCCGCGATCACGATATGGAAATCGTGATCCGCCTCGGTCTTCCAGCCGACCAATACGGCGCGCACGGTGTACGAGTGGGTCTCGTACGGAGCGTACCGGGTGGTGTCGTTGCTCGACGTGTAGCCGCTCGGAACCGGAGCCGCGGCGAGGGTCGAGACCGAGATGCTGGTCGGCGTCCAGTTGATGGTGTTCCAGTAGGCATCGTCGAGGGTCTTGATGTGCCAGCGCTCGACGCCGCACGAGGTGCCGCACGACTGGCTGCCGTGACCTGCCGGCGTCGCGATCGGGGTCGGGCCGCCCGAAGGGGTAGGCGTCGCGGTCGGCGCGGGGGTCGGACTGTGGGTCGGCGTGGCCGTCGGCCCGCCCGTCGGGGTCGGCGTCGGGGCCGGGGTCGAGGTGCCGCCGGTCGTCCAGGCCACGTCGTCGACGTACTGGTAGACGTTGCCGGTGCTGTACCCGTCGCCGTAGACGCTGAACTCCAGGTAGACGGTCTGGCCGGCGTAGGCGCTCACGTCGTAGGTGCGCTGGGTCCAGGCCTGGGTGTTGCTGGCTTCCTTCATGTAGTTGTGAAGGACGGTGCCGGAGCTGTTGACCAGGTCGAAGCGCTGGCCGGCGTAGGTCGTGCCGGTCTCGTTCGTACCCTCGTAGGTCCAGAACGTGATCTTGCCGCCGGCCGGAACGGTGACTTGCTGGCAGACGCCCGACGTGCCGTTGATCTCGGGCGTCGAGACCTGGCCGTTGAGGTCGCTGTACGAGCCTGTATGCGGGCGATAGGTGGCGATGCGGGCGTTGACGGTTCCGCACTGCGTCCATGAGGCGTAACCGCCGGACTCGAAGCCCGGGTCGGCGAGGTTCCCGGACGCGTCGGCGACGGTCTTGCCGCCGGGCTGGGCCGCCGGCGGCGCCGGCTTCTGGATGGTGAAGTGGGGTTCGGCCGCTGCGGTTCTTCCGGGAACCTGGGCTTGCGGGCCGGGTCCGGAAGAGGGGACGACGTTCTGCGAGCCGGCCGCACAAGCGACGATCGCAAATACAAAAACCAGGCCGAATAGGGTGCGCATGGACTTCAAGGCGGTCCCTCCGGTGCTTCTAAGATTGTTCTCAGACTAGCCGGTAGACGCGGCCCGTCAATAGGTGCATTTCGCCTCTATTGACCGGTCGCCGGCTCCATGGTAAATGCGACGCTCGGGACGGCCCGAGAGGGGAGAGGGCGGTTCGGGCGCCTATACCAGGAGCTATGAACGAAGCCAGCATGCGGGCGGTCCGGTTGACCGAGACGATGGGCGTCCCCGCCGTGGACCCGGCGACGCCGCTGCCTGCGCGGATCGAAGGCGAGACGCTGGTCCGCGTCCGGGCGGCGGCGCTCAATCATCGCGACGTCTACATCATGCAGGGGAAGTACCCGGGCATCACCTTGCCGGTGACGCTCGGATCGGACGGCGCGGGTGAGGCGGACGGACGCGAGGTCGTGATCGATCCGATGCTCGGCTGGGGCGACGACGATCGCGTCTGGCGAACCGGCGCGTCGATCCTGGGGATGCCGCGCGACGGGACGATGGCCGGCTACGTCGCGGTCCCGAACGAGAACGTCCACGCCAAGCCCGCGCATCTCTCGCTCGACGAAGCGGCGGCGTTGCCGCTCGCGGGCCTGACCGCCTACCGTGCGCTTTTCACCCGGGGCGGTCTCTCGTCGGGCGAGACGGTGCTGATCACCGGCGTCGGCGGCGGCGTGCAGACCTTCGTGCTGCTCTTCGCCAAGGCCGCCGGCGCGCGGACGATCGTCACGTCGGGAAGCGACGAGAAGCTCACGCGCGCGACCGCGCTGGGTGCGGACGTCGCGATCAACTATCGCACCGACGAGGCCTGGTACAAGGCCGTGCGCAAGGCGGGGCCGATCGATCTCGCGGTCGACTCCGCGGGCGGCGCCACGCTGGCGCGGTGCATCGACGCGGTCCGGCCGGGCGGACGGGTCGTGCTCTACGGCGGCTCGAACGGCGACGCGACCGTGCGGCCGTTCTCGATCTTCTGGAACCACCTCGACGTGCTCGGGACCTCGATGGGAAGCCCGCGCGATTTCGCCGCCATGCTCGCATTCGTCGAGCGAGAGCGCATCCGGCCGGCGATCGACCGCGTCTATCCGATGGACCGGGTGGCCGAAGCGATGCGGCGGATGGACGAAGCCCACCAGTTCGGCAAGATCGTCATCCGGGTCGATTGACGGAGTAGAGCCGTAGCGTGTCGAGGTGGAGCATCGTGCCGAGCTCCGCTTCCACCAGCGCGGCGTGTTCCTCGCCGACGATGCTCGCCCAGGCCGGGTTGAGGATGGCGTTGTCGGCGGCGTCGATCGGCCGGTCGAGTTCGTGCGAACGCACCCTGCCCTCGCGTTCGAGCGGCAGCAGATAGGCCAACATCTGGCGCGCGGCGGCCGGCCACAGCACCGGCCGCACGTCGGCGTAGATCCGCCGCACGAGATCCGGGATGGTCTGCGGTTGGAGTGCGAGCGCGAGCAGCAGTTCTTCTTCGCGCCGCCGCCGGTGCTCGATGTATTCGCGCAGTTTCGCCTGCGCGTCGTCGACGCGCGGACCGTGGCCGCCGTGGATCGTCCGGGCCTCGCCGTACGCGTTCGCGAGCCGCTGCAAGGTGCGCTGGTACGCGCGCATATCGCCGCCGGGCGGCGCGATCGCGACCGTCCCGGTGCCGAGCACGACGTCGCCTGTGTAGAGCGCACGGTCGTCCTCGTCGTAGAAGACCAGCGAATCGAAGGTGTGGCCGGGCGCGTCGATCGCCCGCAGCGCGATCCCGCCGACGCGCGTGCGCGCTCCGTCGCGCAGCGACCGGTCGTGCGCGAACTCGGCGGTGTGATGCGCGTAGATCGGCGCGCCGCACGCGGCCGCCAGCATCGGCGCGGCCGGCCAGTGGTCGGGATGGCCGTGCGTCACGAAGATGGCCTCGATGCGCGCGTCGCGATCGCGCGCCGCGTTGAGGATCGCATCGACGTGGCGCGCGACCGGCGGTCCCGGATCGATGCACAGCGCGTGGCCGGCCCCGTCGTCGAGCAGATAGGCGTTCGTGCCGTCGAGCGTCAGCGCGGACGGATTGGGCGCGAGCAGGCGCGCGACATGGGTCACCAGGCGTTCTCGAGATCGGCCGGCATCACGTAGCCGGCATCCGGCGAGAGGGGCGGCGCGACCGTGCGGATCGGCTTGGCGCGCGCGAACGCCAGCAGCGCGTCGAGATCGGCGAACGCGGCCAGGCGCTCGAGATGTTTGATCGTCGGATACATCAGCCGCAAGGTCCCGTCGCGTTCTTCCCGCAGCGCATCGCGCGGATCGAGCCAGCGTCCGTCGTGGGTCTCGTGCTCGTCGGCCACCGGCGCGTGATCATCGAGCGCGGCGGCGAGGAAGAAGTGCGTGTCGTAGCGTCGTCCTTCGCCCGGCGGTGTGACCCAATGCGAGAACGGCACCAGCGCGCCGGGGTCCAAGCGCACGCCGGTCTCCTCTTCGAACTCGCGCACCGCCGCGGCGGCGAGACCGGCGTCGCCGGGGTCGAGCGCGCCGCCCGGAAAGACGACCGCGTCCGGCGCGAACGGACTGCGCGCGCTGCGACGGACCATGAAGACTTCGATACCGGCGTCCGCCCGCTTAGTGCGGACGAGCATCACGGTGGCGGCGAGTCGCGGTTCGATTGGAACCTCGGTAGAGACGGGTACGTTATGGAGGTTATGAAACCGCGAGTTGTCGCTCTGGCCGTGGCCGTCCTGTTCGCATCGGGCGTCGGGACGTCGCACGCGCAGAGCACCCCCGTTCCCGCGCCGACGCCGACCCCGGCACCGTCGATCACCATCCCGAACCTGCCGTCGACCACGCAGATCGTCAACGACGTGCTGCAGACGATCGCGGGCCAGGCCACCGGCGCGTTCGGCTACAATCCGAATCAAGCCCACGGCACGGTGACGTTCTTCAAACGCTTCGACATGCAAGTCGCGCTCCAGCTGAACAAGTATCGCCAGGTGAAGCTCCATCAGGGCACCGTGATCAACCCGCGCGGCGCGACCATCCGGCCGGGCCAGACGGTCGACGTGTGGGGCCACTCGGACCAGGACGGCACCCTGGAAGCGGATACGATCACGATCCACTAGCGCGAAGCAATCCAAGAGCCGCACTGGCCCGTTCCCCCTGACGGATAACGCACTCGTTCCCGTTCTCGGGGAAGGACTAGAAGAAACGTCATGAAGCTTCGCACTCTTGGAGCCATCGCAGCCTTCGCGCTGATCGCCCCGGTCGTCGCGCTCGCCGCGGGTTGGATGCCGGGCGTCACCAACGCGCCCTCGCGCTTCTCCGGACCCGGCGTCTATACCGGCGCACCGGCGCTGCCCGTCACCCTCTCGATGGTGATCGCCGGCGGCGGCCCGGCCGACTTCCAGACGACCACGCTGGTCGGCGTGCTGGCCGGTCCGAAGGCCGGTCCGGAAGTCGCGTCCCTGACCAAGAAATTCGGCGCGACCAAGGTCGGCAACTTCGTCAAGGTCTTCAACTTCGTCGTCGCCGACACGCTCAAGATCGTCACCGCCAAGCATATCGCGCTGCCGAAGACGCCCAGCCCGGATCCGAAGAACGGCAAGGCGCTCGCAGCCGCGCTGTGGGGAGCCGGCCAGACCGGCGAGGGCTTCAACGTCGAAGTGATGCTCGATCGCGCCGTCTCGCACGGCATCCACGATCAGGTGATGACCGACATCGACGCCAAGTACGGCCTGGCCGCGGATGCGGATTACCACGCCGTGCTCAATCAGGCGATGCACGATCTCGCCTCGGTCTACGGGCTGAAGTAGTCGCGGAAAAAACAGGGGACCTCGCGCTCGCGGGGTCCCTTTTTCTGTTGTCGCCGGTTCGGAGGCTCTGCTCCAAAGGGTCCGGCAGACCGCGATTATACTCAAGCCCGGTCCGGAAACTCAATATGATAAATTGTATAACCAGAAGAAAAGCGGCACCAGCAGCCAGTTGGTCGCATGCGCCGTCCAGCAGTACGGGCAGGCCCGGCGGGTGACGAACAGCAGGCTGTACGCGAGCACCAGCGAGACGACGGCCGGCCCGATCGACACGATCGCGATCGCCAGCACCAGCCACGGCAGATGCAGGGCCCAGGCGAACCAGACTCCGAGCGCCGCGGCCGGGTAGTAGAACGCCCCGAGCAGCGCGTTGGGCGGCCCGAAGAGCCGGGCCCGGGGCGATTCGACCACGCTCGGCTCGGTCAGTTCGCCCCGCTCGGCCCGCCGGCTCTTAGCAAGCATGAAAAGGGCGGTGTGAAGACCAACACCGCAAAGAATCGTGATCGCTATTCGAATCGGCATCGGCCTCCCCCGGTGAGCAAGACGCTCAGGCGTCTGCTCGCCCTCGCAATCATGCTGGTCTCTTTCGCGTTGGCGTTCTTCGTCATCCGCTACCAGCATCACGTGGACGACTTCATCCGTCACGTCGGCGTGCTGGCGTATCCGATCGCCATCATCGTGTTCGTCGCGGTCGCCTCGGCTCCGTTCTCGATGACCGACGCGCTCGCGATCATGAACGGCTCGATCTTCGGCCCGCTCTGGGGATCGGTGCTCAATGCGGTCGGGCTGGTGTTCGCGTCGATGATCGGCTACTGGATCAATCAGCGCGCCTCGCACCTGCTCGATCTCGAAGCCGCGCTCGAACGGCTGCCGCACTGGGTGAAGCGGTTCCCGGTCGGTTCGCCCGCGTTTCTGCTCTCGGTCCGCGTGATCCCCGGCTTCGGCGGGACGATCGCGACCGCGACCGCCGCGACCTTCAAAGTGCCGCTCTGGGTCCACATGTGGACGTTCTGCGCGATCGCGATCCCGATCTGCACGGTGCTGGCGATCTTCGGCGATCGCGCGACCGTCTTCGTGCACGCGTACGAGCATAAGGCGCACGACTATTACGAGGCCCACCGGCCGCACTTCCACAACCCGTTCCGGCACGAGCCGAGCCCGTCCCCGAAAGCGAGTCCATGACCGACATCGTCGCGTCCTACGACGCGTTACCGGCGCTCTGCGAGCGCGTCGCCAAGGCCGCCCGCGTCGGCGTCGACACCGAGTTCCACGCGGAGCGGACCTACGCGCCGCGCTTGATGGTCGTGCAGCTGGCCTTCGAGGACGGCTCGGTGGAGGTCGACCCGATCGCCATCCCGGATCTCGACGCGCTCTCGGTCGCGCTCGGCGAGACGACCGTGGTCGGACACGCGCTCTCGAGCGATCTCAAGATCTTCGCCGACCGGTTCGGGCGCGTGCCGTCGAAGGTGTTCGATTGCCAGGTCGCGGCCTCGTTCCTCGGGTATGGCATGCAGGTCTCGCTCGCGGATCTCGTCCGCGACGTCTGCAAGGTCCGGCTGGCGAAATCGCAGACGGTCAGCGACTGGTCGGCGCGCCCGTTCACGCCCAAGCAGATCGACTACCTGGTCGACGACGTGAACTATCTGTTCGCCTTGCAAGACGCGCTGACGGAGCGGCTCGCATCGGCCGGACGGCTCGAGTGGGCGCTGGCCGAATCGGCCCAGCTCGGCGAGATGGATCGCTACCGCAGCGACGAGCGCCGCGGATTGCTGCGCATCTCCGGCTCGAACCGGATGAACCGGCGCGAACTAGGCGTGCTCTCGCAGCTGCTCGTCCTGCGAGACCGGATCGCGCGCGAACGCGACATCCCGCCGAAGTACGTGATGCCCGACGACGTGATGGCGGGCCTCGCGACCCTGCGTCCCAAGCACGCCGAGGACTTGGCCCAACTGCGTCGCCTGGACGCCGGCATGCGGCGCAACCTGGGCGACGCGATCCTGGCCGCGGTCGCGCGCGGCGAGGCCATCCCGGAAGAGGACCTGCCCGAAAAGGCCGCCCGCCCGCTCGGCAACGCCCGCGAGACCCTGGTCGCCCTGCTCGGGGTGGCCGCCGGAGAGATCGCGCGGGGTCACGACCTGCCCCAAAGCCGGGTCGTCCCACGGGCCGCCCTGGAGCGGGTCGCCCGGGAGATCCCGAGCGATCGCGAGGCGTTCGCGCGGACGCTGGGGATCGAGGGCTGGCGCTTGGAGCTGATCGGCGATCCCCTCTGGGGACTGCTTTGCGGCACCGGAGTAGCTCGCGTCGAAGGCTACCTCGAGGGCGACCCCAAAATAGTCTTCACCCATGACAGAGAACGCCAAGAGCTTTAACGCCGCCGCCCAACTGCGCGTCGGCGACCGCACGTACACCTACTATCGCCTCGCTGCGGTCGAGGAAGCCGGACTGACCGCGTTGGCCCGGCTGCCCTACTCGATGAAGATCCTCTTGGAGAATCTTCTGCGCTTCGAAGACGGCCGATCCGTCACGCGCAACGATATCGAGGCGCTGGCCAAGTGGAACCCGCGCGAGGCCTCCGAACGCGAGATCGCGTTCCGCCCGGCGCGCGTGCTGCTGCAGGACTTCACCGGCGTTCCGTGCGTCGTCGATCTGGCCGCGATGCGCGACGCCATGGCCGCGATGGGCGGCGATCCGCGCGCGATCAATCCGCTGCAGCCGGTCGAACTGGTGATCGACCACTCGGTCCAGGTGGACTACTTCGGATCGCACGACGCGGAGAAGAAGAACGCCGATCTGGAGTTCGCGCGCAACCAGGAGCGCTACGCCTTCCTCAAATGGGGACAGAGCGCGCTCGAGGGCTTCCGCGCGGTCCCGCCGGACACGGGCATCGTGCACCAGGTCAATATCGAATATCTCGCGCGCGTCGTGTTCGGCGCCGGCGGTGCCGGCCTCGCGCTCGACGCCGAAGGCGACGTCGCCTATCCGGACACCGCGGTCGGGACCGACTCGCACACCACCATGGTCAACGGCCTGGGCGTGGTCGCCTGGGGCGTCGGCGGCATCGAGGCCGAAGCGGCGATGCTCGGCCAGCCGGTCACCATGCTGATCCCGGAAGTGATCGGCGTGCGCATCGAAGGCGCACTGCGCGAAGGCGTGACCGCGACCGACCTGGTGCTGCACGTGACCGAGATGCTGCGCCGGCGCGGCGTCGTCGGCAAGTTCGTCGAGTTCTTCGGCAACGGCCTGGGCAGCCTTGCGGTCGCGGACCGCACGACCCTCGGCAACATGTCGCCGGAATATGGTTCGACGATCGCGGTCTTCCCGATCGACGACCGGACGCTCGAATACATGCGCCTGACCGGGCGCAGCGCCGAGCACATCGCGCTGGTCGAGGCCTACGCGAAGGCGCAGGGCCTGTTCCGCACCGACGATGCCGTCGATCCCGAGTATACCGACGTGCTGCATCTCGACCTCGGCCTGGTCGAGCCGAACCTGGCCGGACCGCGGCGCCCGCAGGACCGCGTGCCGCTCTCCGAGGTCAAAACGTCGTTCCTCGGCGAGATGGCCGGCTGGACCGCGGCGCGCGACGCCAAGCCGGGCGGCGCGGCCGCGCGTTTCGAGAGCGAAGGCGGCGGCACCGCGATCGCGACCCGCGACGACGTGGCGGTCGCCGACGGCGCCGTCGTGATCGCGGCGATCACGTCGTGCACGAACACCTCGAATCCGTCCGTCCTGATCGGCGCCGGCCTGCTGGCGCGCAACGCGCTCGCCAAGGGACTGGCGAGCAAGCCGTGGGTGAAGACCTCGCTCGCTCCCGGCAGCAAAGTCGTCAAGGACTATCTCGAGAAGGCCGATCTGCAGAAGTCGCTCGACGGGCTCGGGTTCGACATCGTCGGCTACGGCTGCACGACGTGCATCGGCAACTCGGGGCCGCTCCCGCTCGACGTCGCCGACTCGATCGCCGAACACGACACGATCGTGGCGGCGGTCCTCTCGGGCAATCGCAACTTCGAGGGACGCATCCACCCGCAGGTCCGCGCGAACTACCTGGCCTCGCCGCCGCTGGTGGTGGCCTACGCGCTGGCCGGCCGGATGGATATCGACCTCACGACCGAGCCGCTCGGCACCGGCAGCGACGGCGAACCCGTCTATCTGCGCGACATCTGGCCGAGCACCGACGAGATCGCGGCCGTGATGAACGCCTGCGTGCGCGACGAGATGTTCAAGGCGCGCTACAGCGACGTATTCGCGGGCGACGATAACTGGGCGAAGCTGGCGGTCCCGACGGGCGAACGGTATGCCTGGGATCCGGCCTCAGAGTACGTCAAGCATCCGCCGTATTTCGAGAACATGCCGGCCGAGCCGGCCGCCGTCGCCGACATCCGCGGGGCGCGCGTGCTGGTGATGGTCGGCGACTCGGTCACGACCGACCACATCTCGCCGGCCGGCAACATCGCCAAGAGCAGCCCGGCCGCCGCGTACCTGATGGCGCACGGCGTCGCGCCGGGGGACTTCAACTCGTACGGCGCGCGTCGCGGCAACCACGAGGTGATGGTCCGCGGCACGTTCGCCAACGTGCGGCTGCGCAACATGCTCGTACCGGGCGTCGAAGGCGGCGTCACGCGCTACCTCCCGACCAACGAGCAGACCTCGATCTTCGAGGCGTCGGAGAAGTACCGCGCCGACGGCACGCCCCTGATCGCGCTGGCCGGCAAGGAGTACGGGTCGGGTTCCTCGCGCGACTGGGCGGCGAAGGGGCCGTACCTGCTCGGCATCCGAGCGGTCATCGCCGAGTCGTTCGAGCGCATCCACCGCAGCAATCTGATCGGTATGGGCATCCTGCCGCTGCAGTATCTCGACGGCGCCGACGCGACCACCTACGCCCTCTCGGGCGAGGAGACGTTCGACATCACCGGCATCGAGGCGGGCGTCACCCCGCGGATGCATGTGACCGTGCACGTCGCCGACGGCGAGACCCGGCGCGGCCTCTCGTTCAAGGCGCTGGTCCGCATCGATACCCCCGACGAGGCCGAGTACTACCGCAACGGCGGTATCCTGCAGTACGTCCTGCGGCAGTTGAAGGCGAAGGCCTAGCCTCCTCGAAGGCCCGTTGCGATGAGCGACGGGCCTTCTCAATCGGTGCTCGACCCGCGCGACGAGCGCGTGATCCACCGTCTCGAAGCGTTCTCCGATATCGTGATCGGATTCTCGCTGGCGTTGCTGGCGATCAACCTGGTCGCGCCGCAGAGCGTCGCCGAAATCCCGGGCCACGCGACCGAACTCGCGACGTTCTTCGTCTGCTTCTTCCTGATCGCGTTCTTGTGGTGGTTCCATAACCGCGTCTTTGCGCATCTCTACGTCGCGTCGGTGGGCTCGATCGTCTTGAACATCGCGATGCTCGCCGGGGTGGTGATGCTGGTCTATACCGCCCAGATCGTCTCCAACGTCGCCAAGGCCGTCCACCCGTTCGACGTGCACGGGTACGTGCTCGCGCTCAGCCTGTGGTTGGGCATCTACGGCGTCGTGCTGGTCCTGCTGGGCGGCATGGGCGCGATCGGCTTGCGCGCGCGATGGATCGAGCTGAGCGATCCGGTGCGCCGCTGGGGCCTCAAGCAGTCGATCAACGGGCTGGTCGGGGGAGCCGTCGTCGTCCTGATCGGCGTGCTGATGCCGCGGCTGCCGATCGCCTATGCGGGGTTCGTCTCGCTCCTCGCGTTCGCCACACTCATCGTCGAGCGCTACCTGGTGCCGCGGCTGATCGCGCGAGCGGCGACGTGAGCGCGCCGGAACCGGCGGCGGTCGACCACGCGCTCCTGCAGCGGGTCGAGATCTTCAGCGACGTCGTGCTCGGCTTCTGTCTGGCGGAGCTGGGCCTAAGCCTCTCCTTGCCCGTCGACAAGGGGCATATCATCGACGTCCTGACCAAGCCGTGGGGCCTGGTCGCGTTCGTCTGGACGTTCGGGACGATCTGCCTGCTGTGGGTGCGCAACAACCATCTTTTCAAGCATTACTTCATCCCGAACAGCTTCAGCATCGCGCTGAACTTCGGGCAGCTCGGCGCGGCCGTGCTGATGGTCTA
>JANWKW010000008.1 GCA_025451135.1 Vulcanimicrobiia bacterium
AGCGAGAACCCCTCGATCACGCGCGACGTCTCCGGCGAGGGCGTGCAGCAGGCGCTCCTCAAGATCCTCGAAGGCACGACCGCCAACGTCCCGCCCCAGGGCGGGCGCAAGCATCCGCACCAAGAGTTCATCCAGATCGACACGACCAACGTGCTGTTCATCTGCGGCGGCGCGTTCGACGGCCTGGAACGGATCATCGAGTCGCGCGTCAGCGCGAACAACATGGGTTTCCGGGCGCAGCCCGAGGGCAAGAAGAACGTCCAGGTCGGCAAGCTGCTCCAGCAACTGATGCCCGAGGATCTGCTCAAGTTCGGGCTGATCCCCGAGTTCATCGGCCGCCTGCCGATCGTCGTCACGCTCGACGCGCTCGACGAACTGGCTCTGCGCCGCATCTTGACCGAGCCGCGCAACGCGCTGGTCCGCCAGTTCCAGAAGATCATGAACATGGACGGCGTCGATCTGCAGTTCACCAAAGAGGCGCTCGGCGCGATCGCGCAGCGCGCCCAAGGCCGTAAGACCGGCGCCCGCGGCCTGCGTTCGATCCTCGAAGAGGTCATGCTCGACGTGATGTACGACTTGCCGTCGATGGCGAACGTCAAGAAGTGCATCGTCAATAAAGAAGTCATCGAGAAGAGGGACCCGCCCGCGCTGGTCTTCCAGGAGCAGAAGAAAGAGCCGGCCTGACGGCCGACTTCCCTCCAGAAAAATGAAGGTCGCGCTTAAGAGGCGTCCGGGCAACCGTAGGTAAGAAACCGGGGACGTGGACGACAGCACCGGCGATTGCCGACCCTTCGTGAGATTGCCGGCCTGGTGGAGCGGGTTTCTTTTCCACGTGCTCAACCCGCGTCAGATCTGCATCTATACCTATTTGACGATGCTCTCCGACGACGAAGGGACGTGCAGCCCGACGGTCGACCAGATCCGCGACGACCTCGGCCTCTACAGCAGCACCATGGTCTTCGACGCGCTCTCCACGCTCGAGTCGCTCGGATTCTTCGTGCGCGAACGTCAGTCGCACGGCGACGCCCGCTCGCGGCGCAACACGTACCGGCGTACCTCGTGCGAGTTCACCATCCTGCGCCTGCTCGAAGCCGGCAAGGTCGACGGCGCGCTGCGCCCGATCCGCACCCGCGAATCGCCCGCTTCGGAGGAAGGCAAGACGCTGGTGGACCAGGGCCTTCGGGATCTTCTGGGATCGCGCTACGAGCGCTACGAACGGGCCACGCCGAACGCCCGGGCGGACGTGCTGCGCGACGAGCTGACGGCGGCCATCGCCGCCCATCCGCGCGCCAACCTGCTTTGAGCGACGAATGAGCGACGAGCTCCTCCGCGTCGCGGTCCTCCCCGGACCGCCGGTCCGATTCGTCCTCGAAGGCGAGTTGGATTTCGGCAACGCCAAGACGCTGGTCCGCGCGTTCGACCGGATCCCCGATCCGGGCGACACGATCGTCGACCTCACCGGCCTAGCGTTCATCGATTCGAGCGGTCTGACGGCGATCGCGAACTACGCGCGCAAGGCCATGCCCCACGGGCGCGTGACGGTCGTGGTGCCCCAGGCCGCGATGCGGCGGCTCTTCAGCATCACGGCGCTCGACACCATCCTCGCAGTCGTCGACCGCGCGCCCGAGTAGTCGGCGCCGCAAGAAACGCCGAGCCTTCGAGCGAACGGTCTGCGACCGTGAACGCGCACACATCCGACCTTCCGAAGAACTACGAGCCGTCGGCCGTCGAAGCCCGGCTCTACGAACGCTGGGAGGCCGCCGGCTACTTCCACGACGAGCCCGACCCGGCTCGCCCGCCGTTCGTCATCCCGATGCCGCCGCCCAACGTGACCGGGCGCGCGCACCTCGGCCACGGATCGACCTACACGGCGATGGACGTGCTCGTCCGCTATCACCGCATGCTGGGCGAGAACGCGGACTGGCTCCCCGGGCTCGACCACGCCGCCATCGCGACCGAGGCGGTCCTGATCAAAGCGCTCAAGCGCGAGGGGACCACCCGCGACGCGCTGGGCCGCGAGAAATATCTCGAACGCGCGTGGGAGTGGGCGCGCGAGTACGGCGGCACCATCAACCGGCAGTTCCGCGCGATCGGATTCGGTCCCGACTGGGAGCGCGCGCGCTTCACGATGGACGAGGGCCTGAGCGCCGCCGTCCGGCGCGTCTTCGTCTCGCTCTACGACGAAGGCCTGATCTATCGCGGCAAGCGTCTGATCAACTGGGACCCCAAGGCCAAGACGACCATTTCGGACGCCGAGATCGAGCACGTCGAACGCGACGCGCACCTGTGGCGTATCCGGTACCCGTTCGCGGCCGGCTCGCCGGAAGGCATCGAGGTGGCGACCACCCGGCCCGAGACGATGCTCGGCGACGTCGCCATCGCCGTCCATCCCGACGACGAACGCTACCGCTCGCTGATCGGCACCAGCGTACTCGTGCCGCCGCTGCTCGCGCGCGCGATCCCGATCCTGGCCGACGCTTCGGTCGACGCCGCGTTCGGGACCGGCGCCGTCAAGGTGACGCCCGCGCACGACGCCACCGACTACGAGATCGGCCTGCGTCACGGCCTGCCGATGCCGTCGGTGCTCGACGCCGACGCGACGGTGACCGGCGAAGAGATCGACGTCGGTCCGTACGCCGGGCTGGACCGCTTCGAAGCGCGCGCGCGGATCGTCGACGCGCTGCGCGCGAGCGGCCTTCTGATCGCCGAAGAACCGTACCGGCACGCGGTCGCGACCAGTTCGCGCAGCGGCGAGATCGTCGAACCGTTGCTCTCAGAGCAGTGGTTCGTCACCATGAAGCCGCTGGCCGAACCGGCCCTGGCGGCGTATCGCGACGGTCGCGTGCGATTCGTGCCGGAACGCTATGGCCGCACCTACGAATCGTGGCTCGAGAACATCCGGGACTGGAACATCTCGCGTCAGGTCTGGTGGGGACACCAGCTCCCGGTCTGGTACGCGCCCGACGGCGCGATCGTCGTGGCCGAGACCGAAGAAGCGGCCGTCGCGATCGCGCGCGAGCGGCACGGCGGAGCCGCTCTGACGCAGGATCCGGACACGCTGGACACCTGGTTCTCGAGCGCCCTGTGGCCGTTCTCGATCCTGGGCTGGCCCGCCGAGACGGCGGAACTGGACCACTGGTATCCGTCGCAAGTAATGGTGACCGGCGGCGACATCATCTTCCTGTGGGTCGCGCGGATGGTGATGTTCGGGCTGAAGTACACGGGCGAGGTGCCGTTCCCCGACGTCCTGGTCACGCCGACCATCTACGACGCCCAGGGGCGCAAGATGTCCAAGTCGCTCGGCAACGCGATCGATCCGATGGATCTGGTGGAACGCTATGGCGCCGATGCGTTCCGGATGGGCATGCTGCGACAGCTGCGGATCGAGGCCCAGGAGGTCCGCTTACAAGAGACGCGCTGCGAAGAGGCGCGCAACTTCAACAACAAGATCTGGAACGCGACGCGCTATCTGCTGGCGCTGCCCGAACCGGCTCCGCGCGCGCTGACGCTGCCGCCGGTCGCGGCGATGACGCTGGCCGACCGCTGGATCCTCACGCGCCTCAACGACGCGATCGTCGACGTCTCCGCAAGCCTCGACGCCTACGACTTCGGTGCAGCCGCCGAGAAGGTCTGGAGCTTCGTCTGGTACGAGCTGTGCGATTGGTACGTCGAAGCGACCAAGACCGAGGCGGCCGTCCCGACGCGCGCCGCCGTCCTCTCGTTCGTGCTGAACAACGCGATGCGTCTGCTCCATCCGATCGCGCCGTTCGTCTCCGAAGAGGTGTGGCTCACCATCCCGCACGACGGCGCGACCGTCATGACCGCCGCCTGGCCGGATCCCGAGGAAGTGCCGATCGATCGTGAGGCCGCGGCCCGCTTCGATGCCGTCCGGGAACGCGTCGAGGCGCTGCGCAACGAACGCGCCGAGAACCAGATAGACCCGCGCGCGACCGCCGACGCCTCGGCCTCGTCGGCACTCGATGCGTTCCCCCGGGAGCGCGATCTGCTGGCCGCCTTCGCGCGCCTGCGCATCGCGGCCGGGGAGGGCGCGGCCGGCGGCAGCCTGGACGAGGCCCTGCGCTCGGTCCGCGTCGCCGTCTCGGCGGCGGCACGTCGCGACCGGCTGCGCAAAGAGGCCGGGCGGCTGGCTTCCGAGGTCGAGCGCGGCGAGAAGAAGCTGGCGAACGAGCAGTTCGTCGGCAAGGCGGCGCCCGACGTGGTTGCGAAAGAGCGAGCGAAGCTGGAAGACTACCGCAACGAGCTCGCAGGCGTTCGCGCCGAGCTCGCCGCCCTCGAGGAGAACGGATGACCGCGACGGCCAAGGGCCGAGTGCTGATCGGAGCCGACGAGATCGATCGGACGATCGCGCGTTTGGCGCACGAGATCGTCGAGCCGGCGGACGCCCAGAGCGGGCTGCTGCTGATCGGGATCCGGCGCGGCGGCGAAGCCCTGGCGATCCGCATCGCCGCCAAGATCGGCGCCATACTGGGGCGCGAACCGGCGCTCGGATTCCTCAACATCAACCTCTATCGCGACGACGACGTCTCGCACGCGCTTCCCGAATCGCAGATACCGGTCGACGTCTCGGGCAGGACGGTCGTGCTGGTGGACGACGTGCTCTTCACCGGGCGGACCATCCGCTCGGCACTCGATGCGCTGACCGATTTCGGACGTCCGGGTGCGATCCGTCTCTGCTGTCTGGTCGATCGCGGTTCTCGCGAACTCCCGATCCAGCCCGACTACGTCGGCCGGGAGATCCCCTCGGCCCACACCGAGCGCGTCGAAGTTCGTCTTGCCGCCGAAGCCTCGGCGAGCGACGAGGTCACGATCCGTGCGGACGCGCCGTAGCCTCATCGATCTCGACGATCTCTCGGCCGCGGACCTCGCCTACATCTTCGAGCGGACGCGCGCGTTCGAGAAGCGGCCGCCGCCGGAGACGCTCAAAGGGATCGCCTGCGTCAACATGTTCTTCGAGCAGTCGACCCGCACGTTCGCGTCGTTCAACCTCGCGCAGCTCCGCCTGGGCGCGCAGGTCGTCAACCTCTCGCCCAAAGACATCAGCCTTGCGACCAAGGGCGAGACCATCGAGGACACCGCCATCACGCTCGCGGCGATGGGCATCGCGGTGCTGGTGCTGCGGCATCCCGAGGCCGGGTTCCCCGCGCGCGTCGCCAAGGCGTTCGACGGTCACGTCGTCAACGCGGGCGACGGCGGCCACGCGCATCCGACCCAAGCCCTGCTCGACATCCACACGCTGCGCGAGGAGTTCGGCGACGTCGCCGGCCGGACGGTCGCGATCGTCGGCGACATCCTCCACAGCCGCGTCGCCCATTCGACCGTGCGCGGGCTCGTGCGGCTCGGGGCCGACGTCGTGTTGGTCGGGCCCGAATCGTTCCTGCCGGATTCGTACGCGGAGCGCGGCGTACGCATCGAGCGCGACTTCGATGCCGTCCTCCCGACCGCCGACGCGATCGTGCTGCTGCGGATCCAACGCGAGCGTTTCGCCGACATGCCGCTCGGCGACGACGACTACGTCGCGCGCTATCGGCTCGACGCCGCGCGCCTCGAACGGCTGCGGCCCGAGGCGATCGTGATGCATCCGGGCCCCTACAACCGCGGCATCGAACTCGACGACGTCGTGCTCGAATACGCGGGCTGGCGCTACGCGAAGCAGGTGATGCACGGCGTCGGCATCCGGGCGGCCGTGCTGGACTTCCTCGTCAACGGCGCGGCTTGATGCTGCTGCGGGGTGGCCGTTTGGTCGATCCTGCGGCCGGGATCGACGCGCTGCTCGACGTCCGTCTGCGCGCCGGGCTGGTGCGCGAGATCGGACCGCATCTCGCACCGGAGCCCGGTGAAGAGACGCTCGATGCGGCCGGAGCGGTGGTGGCGCCGGGCTTCGTCGACATGCACGTGCATCTGCGCGATCCGGGCTTTCCCGACAAGGAGACGCTCGCGACCGGGTCGCGCGCGGCGGCGCGCGGCGGATTCACCGCCGTCGCCTGCATGCCGAACACCGAGCCCGCGCTCGATTCCGTCGAGATCCTCGCCGGCCTGCTACGCCGCGCGCGCGATCCCGAGGTGGCGTGCCGCATCTACCCGATCGCGGCGATGACCCGCGGGCGGCGCGGCGGCGAGACGCTCGACTACGCGGGGCTCGCCGCCGCGGGCGCGGTCGCGTTCAGCGACGACGGCAGTCCGGTCGCCGACGACGCCATCATGCGCGCGGTGGCGCTGCGCGCGCGCTCGACCGGACGCCGTCTGATCGCGCATGCGGAAGACGAAGACCCGATGGTCCGGCGCGATCTGACCCTGGCGCGCGAGACCGCGACCGCCTGGCATATCGCGCACGTCTCGACGGCCGTCTCCGCGGCGGCGGTCGCCGAGGCCCGACGCACCGGCGTCGACGTGACGTGCGAGGTCACGCCCCACCACCTGGTGTTCACCAGCGAGCTGGTGCGCGAGCGCGGCGGCGGCGCCAAGGTCAATCCGCCGCTGCGCGGCGAGGATGACGCGCGCGCGCTCCGCGACTCGGTGCGCCGCGGCGAGGTCGACGCCTTCGCCACCGACCACGCGCCGCATACCGCGCGGGAGAAGGCGCTCCCTTTCGAGAGGGCGGCGATGGGCTTCACCGGGCTCGAAGTCGCGGTCGGGGCGTACGCGTACGCGCTTCCCGATCTCCCGCTCGCCCGGTTCGTCGCGATGCTCTCGGCCAACCCGGCGCGCATCCTGGGAGTGCCCGGCGGGACCCTGACGGTCGGATCGCCCGCCGACGTGACCGTCTTCGCCGACCGCCCGTGGACGGTACGCTCCGAGGCCTTCGCGTCCAAAGGCCGGAGCACGCCGTTCGACGGCATGCGTCTGCCGCGCGCGGTGGTTGCGACCATCGTCGCCGGGAGCTTGCGCTATCGCGCCGAAGGTCCGGTCTCGGCATGACGACGATTCCGGCGGCGCTCTACCTGGCAGACGGCTCGCGCTTCGACGGCCGCGGGCTGGACTTCGAAGGTCTCGCGCTCGGCGAGGCCGTTTTCTATACGGGCATGACCGGCTACGAGGAGGCGCTGACCGATCCGTCCTACGCCGGTCAGATCCTGACGTTCACCTATCCGATGATCGGCAACTACGGCATCTCCGGCTCGGCCGCGCAGTACGATCGCGCGTGCGTCGCCGGCGCGATCGTCAAGTGCGTCGCGCGCCACCCGTCGCATCACCAAAGCCGGACCGATCTGGCGTCGTGGCTGCGCGAACAGCGGGTGCCCGCGATGGAAGGCGCCGACACGCGGGCCATCACCATCGCCCTGCGCGAGCACGGCACCATCCTGGCCGCCCTCGCGGTCGGCGAGGACGCGATGGCGCGGGCCGAGCGCGAGCTCGCGGCCTACGCCCGCACGGCGACGACCGACGGCCTGGTCGCCAGCGTCGCGACGAGGGAAGGCTACGTCGAGGGACCGACGGGCGGAACCCGGGTGACGCTCCTGGACTGCGGCGTGAAACGCGCCATCCTGCGCGATCTCACCGCCCTCGGCGCGCGCGTGACGGTCGTGCCGTACGATGCCAGCGAAGCGACGATCGAGGCGACCGATCCGCAAGCCGTCTTCATCTCGCCCGGTCCGGGCGATCCGACCGATCTCCCGCAGACCATCGCGACGCTGCGCGGCCTGCTCGAGCGCGTTCCGCTCTACGGCGTGTGTCTGGGACATCAACTGTTGGCGCTCGCGTGCGGCGCGCGCACCTACAAGCTGCCGTACGGACACCGCGGCGGGAATCAGCCGGTCCAGGACCTGACCCGAGGCGAGGTGATGATCACCGCCCACAACCACGGGTACGCGGTCGACGGCGCGAGCCTTCCGGTCGAGTTGGAAGCGACCATGACCAATCTGAACGACGGCACGAACGAAGGTTTTCGCCATCGTCGCCTGCCGGTCGCGGCGGTGCAGTTCCATCCCGAGGCGTCCCCGGGACCGGCGGACGCGCAGGGCCTGTTCGCGCAGTGGCTGGCCGGTGCGCGCTAGCATCGTCGTCGCGGCGTTCGCGCTGACGGCGGCGCTGGCGGGCGCGGCGGGGGCCGATCCGCTGCCGCGTCTGAGCGTCGCTTCGTTCACCTTCAGCGCGGATACGCGGACGCCCGCGCAAGAACAGCCGTTCCACCTCGTCATCGACGTCCGCTTGAACGGGCGGGTCGTCGATCTCGAGGGCGTGGTGCTCCCGCAACTCGGGACGCTCGAGATCCTCGGCGACGAGAAGCACACGCTGGCCGCCGGCTCCGGCACCGCGTATCGCGAGACGATCGCGGTGGTCGCACATCAGGGCGGCGAGATCCGCATCCCGCCGGCCTATCTGGATGCGGTCGACGCTCGCGACGGCAAGCCGAAACGGTTCCTCTCCAACGAGCTCACGCTGCATGTCGCTGGTCCGGCAAGCGTCCTCACCGGCCCGCGCGGTGTCGCGCGACTGCTTCCGATCCTCGGATTCCTAGCCGGAGCGCTCGTGATCGTCGGTCTCGCATTCGCCGCGTTCGGGATGCGCCGCCCGGCGGCGGTCGTGCCGGCGAGCGAACCGCCGCCGTCCGAAAAGCCCGCCGTCGCGCTCGCGCGCTCCGACGGACCGTCCGAGGCCGCCGCGATCGCGCGCGAGCGCCTGGTCCGCGATCCGTCGCGCGAAGGCGCCCTCGCGGCGCGTTCGGCGCTGTGGCGAGCGGTCGGCGCGAACGACGGCGAGACGCTGGCCGACGTCGTGCGCCGTCCGGCCGCCCACGACCCGGCGCTGCGCGCCGTCCTGCGTGCGCTCGAACGGGCCGCATTCACCGACGATCTGGATCGCCCGGCCGCCATAGACGACGCGCTGCGCGCGCTCGACGGATATCGCGCGTGAGCTCGGCACCGCGCGAACTTCTGGCCGCGCTCGGCCGCACGATCGTCGGTCAGCACGAGACCCTCGAGGCCCTCGTCCTGGCCGCCATCGCCGACGGACACGTGCTGCTCGAGGGGCCGCCCGGCCTCGCCAAGACGCGTGCATGCCGCGCGCTCGCGGCCGCGCTCGACGGCGACTTCAAACGCGTCCAGTTCACGCCGGATCTGCTGCCGAGCGACGTGGTCGGCACGCGCATCTTCGATCAGAGCGAGACCGCGTTCTCGACGGTGCTGGGGCCGGTCTTCACGAACGTCCTGCTGGCCGACGAGATCAATCGCGCGCCGGCGAAGGTCCAATCGGCGCTGCTCGAAGCGATGCAGGAACGTCAGGTCACGATCGGACCGCAGACCCATCCGCTCCCGGATCCGTTCGTGGTCCTCGCGACCATGAATCCGCTCGATGCGGATGGGACCTACGCGCTCCCGCTCGCGCAGATGGACCGGTTCCTGATGAAGATCGTGCTCGACTATCCGACGCGAGAAGAAGAGCGGCGCATCTTGGAGCGTTTCGGCGCCGACGACGTCGACCTCGTCCGCGGTGCGGCCAGTCTCGACGACGTGCGCGCGTGGCGGGCCGGCGCTCGCGACGTGCATGCCGACGAGAAGCTCAAGGACTACGTCGTCGACCTCGTCGCGGCCACCCGGCGTCCGTCGCCCGACGCGTCCGGCTACGTCGAACGCGGCGCCAGCCCGCGGGCGACGCTCGCGATCCTTCGGCTGGCGCGCGCCAAGGCCTATCTGGAGTCGCGGTCTTTCGTGCTGCCCGACGACGTGCGCACGGTCGCGCTCCCGGTCCTGCGGCACCGCATCGCGTTCTCGTATCGCGTGCAAGCCGAGTCGATCGATCCGGACGCGCTCGTGCGGGCCTGCATCGCGACGGTGCCGGCGCCGTGACCGGCGAGCCGCTGCGCGCGGCATTGCTGGCGGGCAAGCGCCGGCCGCGCGCGCGCGGGGGCGGATCTCCCACCAAGTACCGCGGCGACGGCTACGAGTTCGTCGAGGTCCGCGAGTACGTCGCAGGCGACGATCCGCGCCGCATCGATTGGGCCGCGACCGCGCGGTCGGGCGGACTCCAGACGCGCGTCGTCCTCGAAGACGTCGCGCTGACGCTGGCCGCGATCGTCGACGACTCGGGTTCGATGCGGGCCGGACGCCTGCGGGAACTCGCGGTCGCCGCGGACGAGGCGATGGCGGCTTGGTTCGATGCGGCTCGGTCCGACGACCGCTGCATCCGGGTCTTTCCCGACGCCGTCATCGCGCCGTCGCTGCGGGGGCCGCTCGGCGCGCGGGCCTGCAGCCAAACACGCTCTGCCGCGCCCTTCGACCTCGGACGCGCGTGCGCGGCCGCGCGTGCCGCGCTCCCGCGCGGCACGGCCCTGCTGCTCGTCACCGACGGATACGATCTGCCCGACGATCTCGACCGGCGTCTGGCGGATCTCGGGCACCGTTGCGATTGTACCGTCCTGCTCGCGCGCGATCCGTGGTACGACGGCCTCCCGCTGCGTGGCTTCGCGCGGATGGCGGATCTCGAGACGGGCGAGCGTCGGACCGTCTATCTCGATGCGGCCGCGCGCCGCCGGTACGTCGACGCCACGCGCGAGCGCGAGCGCCGGACGATGATGCGGTTCGAGGCGGCCGGCTGGCGCGTCGGCAGTCTGCGCGAGAGCGGGGGACGCACCTCGCTGCTGCACGCCTTCGGCCTGCCGGCGCCGGCCGCATGACGGTCGCCCATCCGTTCCACCTGCTGCTCGCGCTCGCGCTCGCCGGCGCCGCGCTCGCGAGCGTCGCGTGGCTGCTGCGCGCGCGTCGGCGGGCCGCATACGCCTACTCCGACCTCGCGTTCTTGCAGGCCGTCGCGACGCCCCCCAAGTGGATCGAACGCACGCTTGCCGCCGTCGGCGTCCTCGGCGTGCTCGCGCTTGCGACCGCGTTCGCGGGCCCGCGCATGGATCTTCCGGTGCCCGTCCGCGACGGAAGCGTCGTGCTGTGCATCGACACGTCCGGGTCGATGGCATCCACCGACATCGCTCCGACGCGCTACGCCGCCGCGCAGGCGGCCGCACGCGCGTTCGTCGCGAGCACGCCGCCGGGAACGCGCATCGGACTGGTCGCCTTCTCCGGGAGCGCGGTGCAGGTGGCGCCGCTGCAGACCGACCGCGCGCAGCTGGATGCCGCGCTGGACCAGCTTCCTCCGCCCAACGACGCGACCGCGATCGGCGACGCGCTCGCGCTCGCGTCGCGCATGCTGCCGCCGAAGGGTCATCGCGTGATCGTCCTGATCACGGACGGCGTGAACAACCGCGGCGTCGATCCGCTCGCGCAGGCGCAGCTGCTCGGGGCGCGCGGCGTCCGCCTCTTCACGATCGGGATCGGGACGCAGGCCGGCGGCGTGATCCCGGGCACGGGCGAGCAGGCCACCATCGACGAGGACGCGCTGCGCTCGTACGCTCAGGCCGCCGGCGGAGCATACGCGCGGGCCGGCTCCGCCGGCGCGCTGCGCGACGCGCTCTCGCGACTCGGCCAGGTGACCGCGTTCGAACGCCGGAACGTCGACGCATCGTTCGGATTCGCCGTCTTCGGCGGCCTCGCGATCTTCGGTGCCGCGCTTGCCGCATTCGCCCTGGGAAGGTTTCCGTAGTGGACCTCAACTCCAGCCGCATCTCCTACGAGCGCGGTACGCTCGACGAAGCCGACGTCGGTACGGACCCGATCGAACGCTTGCGCGTGTGGATGGAGGAGGCGCGCGCCGGCGGCGTGACCGAGCCGAACGCGATGTGCCTGGCGACCGCCGACGAGCGCGGCATCCCGTCCGCACGTATCGTGCTGTTGCGCGGTCTCGACGGACGCGGGCTGGCGTTCTACACGTCGTATTTCAGTCGCAAGGGACGCGAACTCGAGCGCAATCCGCACGCGGCCGCGACGTTCTATTGGCCCGCGCACCAGCGACAAGTCCGCGTCGAGG
>JANWKW010000009.1 GCA_025451135.1 Vulcanimicrobiia bacterium
CTCGGCGGCCGCCGAGCCGGTATCGATCGCCCCCTCGAGCAGGCGGACGGTCGCATCCATGATGGCCAGGGCCGGGATCTCGCCGCCGGTCAGCACGAAATCGCCCAGCGAGACCTCCTCGATCGGGAAGAGCTCGCCCAGGCGCTCGTCGATGCCCTCGTAGTGGCCGCAGATCAGGACGAGCCGGTCGAGGGCCGCGAACGCCTGGGCGTCGGTTTGGCGGAACGGCCGGCCGGCCGGACTCGGCACCACGATCCGGCGGTTCTCGCCTTCCGGCGCGCCGGCCAGGATCCGGTCGAGGGTCGTCGCGATCGGTTCGATGCGCATCACCAGCCCCGGGCCCCCGCCGAACGGGGGCTCGTCGGCCCGGGCCCGGCCCACGACCGCGTCGAGCACGTGATGGTAGCGCACGTCGACCAGGCCGGCCTCGACCGCGCGGCCGACGATCGAGAGGCCGACGAAGGGCGCGAAGACCTCCGGGAAGAGCGTGACGACGTCGACCGTGAACATAGCGGCACGATGTTCACCTTTCTGCGCCGATTCGCCCGCGACCAGAGCCCCCGCGGCCTGGCCCTCTCCGCCCTCGAACGCGGCGATTTCGCCGCGGCCGAGGGCCGGTTCGAAGCGCTCCTGGCCGAGGCGGCCAGTCCGGCCGACCGCGCCTTCTTCCGGAACAAGCGCGGGATCGCGCGGGTCCGCTTGGGACGGCGCGAGGAAGCCCTCGAGGATTTTCGCGGGGCCCTCGATCTGGTCGCGAACTATCCGCCGGCGTTGACCAACCTCGGCAACCTGCTGTTGGAAGAGGGCGCGCTCGACGACGCGATCGCGCACTACGAAGCGGCGATCCGCTCGGACGACCTGTACGGCGTCGCGCACCAGAACCTGGGCGTCGCGCTCAAGCGGGCCGGGCGCATCGACGAAGCCGTCCGCGAACTCCGCCGCGCCGCGCGCTTAGAGGGCGGTCCCTTCCGGAGGCTAAGAAAGCCCGCATGAGCGAAGCCGAACACGTTCCGCTATCCGCCGATCTGCTGGCGCTGATGCGCCGCGCGGCGGCGATCGCGCTGCGCCTGCGCGAGCCCTTCATCAGCGCTCGCTCGCTGCTGCTCTCGCTCCTCGAAGACCGGCATACCGGACCGGCGCTCGGCGCGGTGGTGCGCCGCGACAAGCTCGAGGCGCTGCCGGTGCCCGAGGACAATCGCAAGGGCGTCGCGCGCCTGCAAGAGCGCGGGCTCTCCAACGGCGAGCTTCCGGGAATCGTGCGCTACGACACGCTCGGCTTCAAGACGCCCGACGGCAAGACGACCGTTTGGCTCTCGCGCGAGGCCTACGCGATCTTCATCGAAGGCGCGCGCCGCGTCGAGGGCGCGTACGAGCCGAAGCATCTTGCGTTCGGACTCGCGGCCGAAGCCGTCAAGAGCACGGGCGTGCTGAGCGCGCTCAAGGTCGAGCCCGGCACCGTCACCGCGGCGATCTACACGCTCTGAGAACGCGCTAGGGCTTGATCGCGTCCGTCGCGGTGATCTCTTCGAGGTATTCGAAGAGCTCGGGCAACGTGTTCTTCTCGAGGGCGGTCTGTTCGCGGCTCTCGTCTTCGTCGGGGCCCTCGTCGCGGATGTAGCAGCGCGACTCGACGCCGCTCTCGCACTCGCTGATGAAGCTGACCGCGAAGCCCTTGCCGGGCATCTCGTCGTAGATGCGCATGGTCTGCGGGTTGAGGATCTCGATCGAATGCGACCGGTTGTGCGCGTCGAAGATCAGGATCGTCAGGTAGTCGCGGTTGGTGATCTCGACGGATTCGACCACGAAGACGTTCTTGGCCGAGAAAAACTCATGCCCGCGCTTGCTCCGGCTCGAGACTTCGTAGAAGACCCGGTGCCGGACGAAGCGGTTCAAGATCTTCCGGAGCGTCGCGAGCGAGGCCAGGGTCTCGGTGCGATTGCCCCTCGTGTAGATGATCTTCACGGCGACCTTCAGGCTTGCACGGGGCCCGGGGGGCGCCCTGCCGAAAGTGGCCGCGCGATGTTCTCGGTTCCCGATATCGCCGTCATCGGCGTCCTGGCCCTACTGCTCTTCGGCCCCGATAAACTGCCCGGCATCCTGCGCCAGGCGGGCAAGTTCATGCGCGAGGTCCAGAACACGTCCCAGTCGTTCGTGGCCGAGATGGAGCGCGCGGCCGACATCAACGAGCGCCCGGCCCCCCAGCCGCGGGTGGTCGAGCCCCTGATCGCGCCGGAGCTCGGCCCGGAGACGGAGGCGGAGTTCGAAGCCGAACCCCATCCCTCGGACCTCCCCGCGGTCGACCCGAACGGCGCGCCGATCCCGCCTCCACCACCCGAGAGGGGATAAGCGGCCGCCGCTGCGGTACTTGCGGCCATGCCCGCACGCTTTTCGTTCGCTCTCGCGGCCGCGCTTTTCGCGGCCGCTTCGCTGCCGTCGCAGGCAGCGCTCAAGCCGCCGATCGGCTATACCGCCTACGACTCGTGGAACGCCATCCGCAACGCGTCGTTCTCGCCCGACGGAGCGTGGTTCGCCTACGCGCTGACGCCCGAAGACGGCGACGCGACGCTGGTCGCGCGCAACGTCAAGACCGGTAGGGAACTCCGCGAGGCGCGCGGGACGCTGCCGGTCTTCACCGCGGACGGACGCCACCTCATCTACACGATCGCGCCACCCAAAGCCGACGTGGACGCAGCCAAGAAGGCCGGCAAGAAGGCCGACGCGCAACCGAAGGCCGGGCTCGGGATCCTCGATCTGTCGAGCGGCGTCGCGAGCACGGTGGACCGGGTCAAGAGCCGCAAGCTGGCGACCGCATCGGCGCATTGGATCGTCTATCTGCTCGAGAAACCGCTGTCGGCCAAAGATGCGGTCAAGCCGTCGCCGTTGCCGGAGGCGTCGCCGAGTCCGAGACCGGGCGCGACGGCGCTCGCATCTGCGTCGCCGTCACCGGCACCCGACGAGAACAAGAAGAAGGCGACCGGTGCGCGATTGGTGCTGCGCGATCTGGATTCCGGAGCGACCATCGAGATCCCCGACGTGACCGAGTACGCGATCTCGCCCGACGAGAAGTATCTCGCCTGGGCGACCGAGACCGCGAACGGCGCCACCGACGGCGTCGACGTGCGCGATCTGAGCGGCGCGGTCGTGATGCGCGCGGCGTCTGGCGCCGGCCGCTATACGAACCTGGCGTTCGCGACCGGTGCGGATACGCTCGCGTTCCTGAGCGATGCGAGTTCGTATGCGAGCGCCGCGCCGCACCCGGACCTGCTGCTGTGGACGCCCGCCGCCCCGGCGGCGCGCGTGGTCGCGCACCTCGGCAGCGCGGGCCTTCCGCGCGGCTACACACCCGACGCGAACGGCGACGTGTCGTTCACCAAGGATGGCGCCCTGCTCTACTTCGGGACCAACGTCGCGCCGAAGCCGGTTCCGAGCGATTCCCCGGCGCCGATGCAGGTCGATCTATGGAATTGGCGCGACGGGCGCCTGCAGGCGGAGCAGCAAGTCGAGGCCGACGCCGACGCCAAGCAGACGTTCCTGGCGGCGGTGCACGTCGATAGCGGAAAGATCGTGCAACTCGGGTCGCCGACGCTGCCGCAGGTCGAGACGAACCAGAACCACGCGAGCGCCCTCGGGACCGATCCGCGGCCCTACTACAAGCAGCGCTCGTACGACGACTTCTACGCCGACGAATACCTGATCTCGCTGCAGACCGGGCGCCGCATCCTCGCGGCGCGCCGGACCAGCGCGGGATGCTCGCTCTCGCCCGCCGGGAAGTACGCGCTCTGCTACGACGCGCCCGGACGCTACTGGTACACGGTGCGCGCGCGCGACGGCCGGCGCGTCGCGCTGACGAAGGGCCTGAAGGTCGCGTTCTACGACGAGCTGGACGACCACCCGGCCGCGCCGCCCGCGTACGGCTCGGTCGGCTGGACGACCGGCGACGCGCGCGTGCTGCTGCGTGACCGTTACGACATCTGGTCGTTCGACCCCGACCGCGTGGACGCGCGCGACATCACCGCCGGTTACGGACGCGCGCACAAGCGCCGCTTCGAACGCGCCGTCACGGAGAACCTGCCGGTCGCGAGCGAGACGGCCGCCACGGCGATCGATCCATCCGCGCCGATGTACCTGTTCGGACTCGACGACGTAACCAAAGACGACGGGCTGTTCGTGCTCGCCAATGCGACCGGCGGAACACCCAGGCAGCTGCTCTCCGAGCCGCGGCAGTACGCCGGCTTCTTCAAGGCCAAGAACGCGGACGTCTACGCGCTCCAGCGCGGGAGCTTCCACGAGTACCCGGACTTCTGGATCGGCGGCCCGTCGCTGACCGGCCTGACACGCATCACCGATGCGGATCCGCAGATGGCGCGCTACCGCTGGGGCACCGAGCATCTGTTCCACTACCGCGCCAACGGCAAGCCGCTCGACGGCATCGTCTACCTTCCCGACGGCTTCGATCCGAAGAAGAAGTACCCGATGCTCGTCTACATCTACGAACGCTTCGCCGACGGCCTGCACGCGTTCCACGCGCCGGCGCCCGGGACGAGTCCGAACCTGCTGCGCTACGTGAGCAACGGGTACGTCGTGATGGTGCCCGATATCGCCTACGGCACCGGTCATCCGGGCCCGGATGCGCTGCACGCGGTGAATGCCGCCATCGACGCGATCGCCGCGCGCGGCTACGTCGATCCGAAGCACGTCGGCATCGCCGGCCACTCGTGGGGCGCCTACGAGATCGCCTACATGGTGACGCAGACCGACCGCTTCGCCGCGGTCGAGGCCGGCGCGGCCGTCGCCGACATGACCAGCGCCTTCGGCGGGATCCGGTGGGGCAGCGGTCTGGTCCGCGACTTCCAATACGAGCACGGCCAGTCGCGGATGGGCGCGACGCCGTGGCAACGCCCGGACCTCTACATCGCGAACTCCGCGATCTACCACGTGCAGAACGTCCGAACGCCCTACCTGACGATCGCCAACGACAACGACGACGCGGTGCCGTGGTACCAGGGGATCGAGTTCTTCAGCGCGCTGCGGCGCCTGAACAAAGAGGCGTACCTGTTCGTCTTCAACGGCGAGTACCACAACCTGCACGGCCGGGAGCAGCAGAAGTACTGGACCGTCCACCTCGACGAATACTTCGACCACTTCCTCAAGGGCACGCCCACGCCGGACTGGATGCTCCACGGCGTCCCATATCTGCACAAGGGCGAACGCGACGTCCGGCCGCTGTACGGGGAAAAGCCCTAGACGACGCCAACCATCCGGGCATGAAGCATGTACGGGTCTGCCTGCTCCTAGCCGCCTGCACGCTCTTGCTCGGTGCGACGCACCCGGCGCCGCGCCCCGAACGTACGCCGCATCTCGCAGGGGACGTGCTCCCGGATGCGTACGACCTGACCCTCGAACCCGAGGTCGCGACCGCGACCGAGCATCGGGCCGGGACCGTCGCCGGATCGGAGACGATCGACGTCCGGGTGCTCGCACCGGCCGGCGAGATCGTGCTCAATGCCGCACGGATCGCCGTGCTCTCCGCGCAGATCGACGATCAGCCGGCTCGCGTCGCGATCTACCCGGTCGCGCAGCAGATCGCGCTGGCGAACGGCCGTACGCTCGGAGTCGGAAAGCATCGGATCGCGCTGCGCTTCGTCGGCAACATCCTCTCGGACGCGGCGGGACTGTGGCCCGACAATTTCAACGGGGATGCACCTAACCTGGTCTCGACCTTCGAAGCGGCGCGCGCGCGAACGCTCTTCCCCTGTTTCGACGAACCGGCGTATCGCGCGTCGTTCCGCATCCGCGTCGTCGCTCCGACGGCGTGGACGGTCGTATCGAACATGCCGCTCGAGACGAAGACGCCCATTCCGACGTCCACGAAGAGCACGTTCGCGTTTGCGCCGACGCCGCCCATGCCGACCTATCTGCTGACGCTCGACATGGGCGTCTTCTCGGCGGTCCGCGGATCCGCGGGTGCGACGCCCGTCACCGTCTACGTACGGCCCGGACAAGAGCCGATCGGGCGATCGATCTTGGCGACGGCGCAAGCGGTGATCCCGTACTACGAGGATCTGCTCGGGAGCCCGTTCCCGATGCCCAAGCTCGACTACGTGGTCGGTTCCGGCGTGCTCAACGACACGCACGAGGGCTGGGGCGCGATCACCACGTTCACCGAATACGACGCGAGCGGCGCGCAGATGGGCGGCGGCATCCCCGGCCGGCAGATCGCGTTCTCCTACGTCGCGTTTCCTATCGCCCAGCAGTGGTTCGGCGGATCGGTCGGCATCGCGTCGTTCGGCGACGCGTGGGCGACCAACGGCCTCGCGTCGTGGGCCGAAGCGCGGGCCGAGACTGCGCTGCACCCGGAGTTCCCGCCGCAAGATATCGACTGGGCGTGGAACGCCATCAGCTTGTGGGGCTCGCGGGCGCCGATCCACGGAACGGGGACGGACGATCGCGACGGCGCGGCGTTCGATGCGCTCTTCGCAGGCGCCACCGATACCGGACTGGCGGTGCTGCGCCAGTACGACGCGTACGTCGGCGACGCCGCGATGCGTGCCGCGGCGAAGGCCTATCTCGTCGGCAACGCCGGTCGAGCCGCGCGCGACGACGCGTTCTGGACGAACTTCGGCACCGCCGCGGCCCGGGCGTACGGCACCGCATGGCTCGATCAACCGGGCGCTCCGGTCGTCGATATCGCAACGCACTGCGCCGCCGGCGTGCAGATCACCACCCTCACGCCGCGCCCGATCCGCTCGAACGACCTCCCGTCGCGCGCCCGCGCCGCATGGCCGATCCCGATCTCGTTGACGAGCGGCGGTCGCACGCAGTGGGCGCTGTTGGGCGCCTCCGCACGACGCGTGTCGACCGGCGGATGCGGCTCGACGCCCGTCGCGAACCTCGGGCTACGTCCCCCCTACCTGGTCCACTACGATAGCGCCGACCTTGCCGCGCTCGGGCGCGATGCACGGCTAACCTGGGTCGATCGCTTGCGTCTGCTTCGCGACACCAGCACGCTCTATCGGGGCGGCGGCGCGACGCTGCCGGAACTGCTCGCAGCGCTCGACGGCTATCGCGCCGTCGGGGCAGACGATCTGCCCTTCGGCCTCGATACCGATCTGATCGCCGCGGCGACCGCCCTGCGCGACTCGCCGTGGGAGGCCCGGTTCGCGGCGAGCGTCGGACGGACGTACGTGCCGTTGCTGCGGGGCGTCGGTTTCCTCCCCAAGCAGCGGCCGTCGCTCGATCTCGCGCGCTCCTACCTGCTGCTGGCGCTGGCGCCCGACCGGGACCTTGCGAACGACGCGATCGCGGCATGGCGCACGTCGCGGACGACACCCGGTCTGTTCGGGATGTCGTATTGGGCGTTCGAACCATTCGCAGCGTCGGCAGCGAACGCGAGCGATGTCGACTGGGCGCTTGCCCATCTCGACGACCGGCACCAGGTCTACCCCGGCCGGTTCCTGTGGGGTGTCCGCGACCCGGTCGAAGTCGCGCGCGTGCTCTCGACGCTTTCGAGCAGCCGGCGCTTCTATGCGAGCACGCTCTGGGCGATGGGGACGTATAGTCCGGCGTTCATCTCGGCGTACCTCGACGGACACGTGGCC
>JANWKW010000010.1 GCA_025451135.1 Vulcanimicrobiia bacterium
CGAGAGCGACGAGCAGACGCGTGTGTTGCTCGCCCACGTTCTCAGCCTGACGGGCAGCGAGCAGCCCCGAGTGCTCTTCCTTCCGACCGCGGTCGGTGACGCCGACTCCGGCGTCGTGCGCTTCTACGAGCGCTTCGCCGAGGATAATCGGGCGCTCGGCGCGCGCTTCGGCATCGAGATCCCGTTCGCGGCGATCGGCGACGTGCCGTCGCCGGACGATCCGCGATTCGCGCGGGCACAACGCCATCGCGAGATCTTCGGCAGGATAATCGAGACGCTGGGCCTACTCTGAAGCGATGACCGCTTACCCCCGCGATATGGTCGGCTACGGCGCCCATCCGCCCGATCCGAAGTGGCCGAACGGCGCGCGCCTGGCCGTCCAGATCGTGATGAACTACGAAGAGGGTTCGGAGTACTCGATCCCCGACGGCGACGGCGTCAGCGAGATGTACCTGACCGAAGTGCCGGGCGCGACGCTCGGCCCGGGCAAGCGCGATCTGATCGTCGAGTCGGTCTACGAGTACGGATCGCGCGCGGGTTTCTGGCGGTTGATGCGGATGTTCGCGGAGCGCGACATCAAGGTGACGGTCTTCGGCGCGGCGCTGGCGCTCGAGCGAAACCCCGAGGCGGCTCGCGCGATCCGCAAGGCAGGCCACGAGGTCTGCTCGCACGGCAATCGGTGGGTCGGCTTTCAGGATATGCCCGAAGAGGAAGAACGCGAGCAGATGCGGATCGCGGTCGAATCGATCGCGCGCACCATCGGTCAGCGTCCGCAAGGATGGTACTGCCGCTATGCCCCGAGCGAGAACACGCGCCGCTTGGTGGTCGAAGAAGGCGGCTTCCTGTACGACTCGGACGCGTACAACGACGACCTGCCGTACTGGGTGAGAGTCTCGGATAAAGACCACCTCGTGATCCCCTACACCCTCGACGTCAACGACATGAAGTTCTCGGTCGCGCCGGGCTTTTCGGCGCCGTCCGGCTATTTCGAATACATGCGCGACGCGTTCGACGTGCTGTACGAGGAAGGAAAGACGGCGCCCAAGATGATGTCGATCGGCTTGCACACGCGCCTGGCCGGGCGGCCCGGCCGCGCCAAGGCGCTGGCGAACTTCCTCGACCACATGCTCGCGCACGACGACGTCTGGGTCTGTCGCCGCATCGACATCGCGCACCACTGGATCGCGAACCACCCGCCGCGATGAGCGATGCTGCGAACGTCCTCGCGCGGCTCGCGCAGCTCGCGAAGCTCGGCGCCTACGGAGCGGGCCTCGATCGTCCGCTCGCCTCGCCGCAAGAGCGGGCCGCCCGCGACCTGTTCGCGGGCTGGGCGCGCGCGGCGGGTTTCGCGCTGCGGCAAGACGCCGTCGGCAACGTGTTCGCGCGGCGCGAGGGCACGCGGCCCGGGCTCAAGCCGATCCTCACCGGTTCGCATCTCGACACCGTCAAGACCGGCGGCGCCTACGACGGTGCGTACGGTGTGGTCGGGGCGATCTGCGCGCTCGAACTCCTCGAAGCGCGCGGCGCGGCGACCGCCCATCCGATCGAAGCGGTCGCGTGGGTCGGCGAAGAGGGCTCGCGCTTTCCGCTCGGATGTCTGGGCAGTTCGGTCTTCGCCGGCATCAGCCGCGCCGACGACGCGCTCGCGATCGTCGGCGACGACGGCGTATCGCTGCGCGACGCGCTCGCCGCGAGCGACGGCGGTCTGCTGCCCGGCGTGCCGATGCGCGCCGATCGCGACGTCGCCGCCTACCTCGAGCTCCACGTCGAGCAGGGTCCGATCCTCGAAGAGGCCGGCGTCTCGCTGGGTGTGGTCACCGCCATCTTCGGGCAGCGGCGTCTGCGCGCGACCGTCACCGGGGTGAGCGGCCACGCCGGCACCGTGCCGATGCGGATGCGCGCCGACGCGCTCTGCGCGGCATCGGAGCTCGTGCTCGAGCTCGATCGCGCCGCGCGCACCGAAGCGGACGCGGTCGCGACGGTCGGCCGTATGCTGGTCGAACCGAACGGCACCAACGTCGTGCCGGGCCGCGTCACGTTCTCGCTCGATCTGCGCGCGCCCGACGAGGCCTCGCTCGACGCGATCGAGCGCGCCTTTCGCGACGCCGTCGCGGACGTCTCGCGGCGCCGCCACGTCACCGTCGACGTCGAGGCGTTCGAGCGCCGCAAGCCGACGCCGATGACGCCCGCGCTGCGGGCCGCGATCCACCGGGTGGCGGCGGCGATGGGACGCGAAGCGGTCGACTGTCCGAGCGGCGCCGGCCACGATGCGATGAGCCTAGGGACGATCGTCCCGACCGCGATGATCTTCGTGCCGAGCATCGGCGGCCGCAGCCACGTCGCCGAAGAGCGCACGGCCGACGCGGACGTCGAACTGGGCGTCGAGGCGTTGGCCGCCGCACTCGTCGAGGTCGACGCAACGCTCGGAGAGAATGGGCGCGGATGAAGCGATTTTTCATCTGCGGTTCGGCCCTGAGCGGTCAGCCCGACCATCCGAATCTTCAAGCCGCCTACCTCGTCGGTCCGGTCAGCACCGCGCCGAAGTATCGCCTGCACTCCGTCAAAGACGGCTGGCATCCCGGCATCTATGCGGTCGAGAGCGGCGGGATCTCGATCCTCGGCGAACTGTACGAGCTCACCGACGATCAGTACGCGTCGCTGATGGCGGGCGAACCGCCCGATCTGTACGAGACTCAGATCGATCTCGCCGACGGATCGCACGCCGACGCGATGCTCTATCCGAAAGAACTCGTAGAGAAGAACGGCTGGCCGGACATCAGCAAGTACGGCGGCTGGGCCGCCTACAAAGCGGCAGAGGGCTAAGCCGCCCTCACCCTGTCATCCCGAGCGTAGCGGGCCTTGCTACTCTGCATTCGACGTACGTTACACAGAGTGAGCGCATCCGCGGCTCGAGCAAGGCGCTTTTGCGGTCCGCTCGTTCGCTTACCGGAACGTCGCCTTTCCAGTTGACGATATATGCCATTCGTTCGAGTGGCGCGTTCGACGGGAACGGCTCGCCATTGTTTCAGCTGCCGCGATAGGTCGAGTAGCCCCAGGGGGCGAGGAGCAGCGGCACGTGATAGTGCCGCGACTCGGCAATGATGAACCGCACGGGGATCTCGTCGTAGAACGACGGGGTCCCCGTCGCTTTCAGGTACGCGCCGGCCTTGAAGACCAGCTCGTACTCGCCGGGCTGCAGGTCGCCGCCGAACGGGCCGGCGATGCGGCCGTCGCCGTCGGTGGTGCCGCTCGCGAGGTCGACGCGCATGGCGCCGACGACTTGGACGAGGGTCACGCCGACGCCGGCGGCCGGAACGCCGCGGGCGACGTCGAGCACGTGGGTGGAGAGCGTCATGGCGTCTTGGCTCCTTGCGAGATCCACGCGCCGAGCGTCGCGCGCTCGGCGTCGGTCATACCGGTGACGTTGCCGAGCGGCATCGCCTTCGCGTCGACCGCCTGCATCCGGATGCGCTGCGCGTTGGCCGCGATATGCGCGGGCGTGTCGAGCAGCACGCCGGCCGGCGCGGTCGCGAAGCCGGCCTGGGTGGGATGGGCGGCATGGCAGACGGCGCAGCGCTGCGCGACGATGGGTCCGACCGCGGCGAACGTCACGATGGGCGCGTTCGCCGCGGGTGCCGGCTGGCGCGGCGCGATCGCGATCGCGGTGATCGCCAGGATCGCGAGGGCCGCGACCGGCAGGCCGATCACGAGCTTCTGCTTGTGGGTGAGGACGAAGAAATAGCGGACCAGCACGCCGGCGACCGCGATCGCCGCGAGCACCAGCCAGCCGTTCGCGTTCTGGTACGTCATCGGGTAGTGGTTGCTGATCATGATGAACAGCACGGGCAGCGTGAGATAGGTGTTGTGCACCGAACGGATCTTGCCGAGCTGACCCGGACGCGGATCGGGCTGCCGTCCGGCGCGGATCTGGGCGAGCATCTTCTTCTGGCCGGGGATGATGACGAAGAAGACGTTGGCGACCATGATGGTGCCGACGATCGCGCCGACGTGGATGTAGGCCGCGCGCGCGCCGAAGACGTGGAACAGGCCCCAGTCGGCGGCCAGCAGGAAGAGCGAGATCGCGACGGCCAGGGCGCGGGGACTGCCTGCGAGCAGCCGACAGAGCGCGTCGTAGATCAGCCATCCGAGGATCAGCGAAGCGATGCTGATGAGGATGGCGCTCGCAGGCGTGAGCACCATCACCGACTTGTCGATCAGGAACGTATCCGCGCCGACCCAGTAGATCAGCGCGAGCATCGCCATGCCCGAGATCCACGTCGAGTAGGCTTCCCACTTGAACCAGTGCAGGTGTTCGGTCAGCGGTTCGTTCTTCGGGCCGGTCAGGTACTTCTGATTATGGTAGAAGCCGCCGCCGTGGACGCTCCACAGCTCGCCGCTCACGCCGTTGGCCGCGTCCGCCGCGGCCGCCGGCGCGACCAGATGGTTGTCGAGCCAGATGAAGAAGAACGACGCGCCGATCCACGAGATGCCGGCGACGAAATGGAACCAGCGGATCAGCAGGTTGAGCCAATCCAGGACGTAGGGAAGCATCAGTCGGCCTCTATGGCGTCGAGGAGACGAAGGCGCGCGATCTTGGCGATCTCGGCCAGAGCGGTCGCGACCTCGGTCGCGCGGTCGTTGGCGCCGCGCGTCCGGAGCGCGGCTAGGATGGACGCGGTGTCGTGCTCGCGAGCGCAGATCACGAACGGGAAGGCGAAGCGCTCGCGATAGGCGCGGTTGAGCGCGTCGAATTGCGCCAGCTCCCCGGCGGATAGCCGGTCGAGGCCGGCCGAAGCCTGTTCGCCGGTCGAGGCGGCCGTGAGCCGCCCCTCGCGCGCGACCTTCCCGGCCAGATCCGGATGCGCCGCGATCAAGGCCGTATTCCGTTCGTCGGGCGCCGCATCGAGGACCGCCAGCATGGCGGCGTGGAGCGCGTCGACGCTCGCGAACGGGCGCCGCGACCAGGCCGCTCGGGCGATCCAGGGCGAGTGCTCGAACGCGAAGCCGACCGTCGCGACGAATGCGTCGCGATCCAGGCCGTTAAGCTCGGCGATCGTCATCCCGCGCATTTCGCGAGACCGCACAGGTTTTCCGGCGCGTCGCGGATGAATCTCGGGCAACTGCTGGAGGGTTGCCCGTGCATCTGACCACGCTCGACTGGGTCATCATCGTCGTCTCGGTCCTCATCATGTTCGTACCGGCGATCATGCTGGCGAGGCGAGCCGGGAAGAACACGTCGGAGTTCTTCGCGGCCGGCCGGCAAGCGCCGTGGTGGCTGATCGGCGTGTCGCTGGTCGCGACCACCTTCAGCACCGATACGCCCAACCTGGTCACCAACATCGTCCGCCAGAACGGCGTGAGCGGCAACTGGCAGTGGTGGGCGTTCTTGCTGATCGGCATCGGCACGGTCTTCTTCTACGCGCGGCTGTGGCGTCGCAGCGGCGTGATGACCGACCTCGAGTTCTACGAACTGCGCTACTCCGGGACGGAGGCCAAGGTCGTACGCGGATTCCGCGCGGTCTACCTCGGCCTGATCTTCAACTGCATCATCCTCGGGACGGTCTGCCTGGCGGCGGCCAAGATCGCGAGCGTCCTGTTCGGCACGCCCGAGCTGGTGACGCTGGGCGTCGTCGCGATCTTCCCGGTCATCTTCGCCTCGATGTCGGGCCTGTGGGGCGTGATGGTCACCGACATGATCCAGTTCTGCATCACCATCACCAGCGCGTTCGCGGCGGCGTTCTTCGCGCTGCACGCGCCGGGCGTCGGCGGCCTCTCGGGCCTGCTCGGACACATCCAAGCCGCGCATCCGCAATGGCTCGGCGTGCTGCCGGACTTCCAGCACGATTGGCCGGCCGCGGTCGCGGTTTTCATCATCCCGCTCACCGTGCAGTGGTGGTCGACCTGGTATCCGGGCAGCGAACCGGGAGGCGGCAGTTACGTCGCGCAGCGCATGCTCGCGGCCAAGACGGAGAAGGACTCGGTCTTCGGCACGTTCTTCTTCCAAGCCGCGCATTACGCGCTGCGGCCGTGGCCGTGGATCCTGGTCGCGCTCGCATCGACGATGGTCTATCCCGACGTCGCCTCGATCGCTCGGCACTTCCCCGGCGTTCCGAAAGAATTGCTCGGCGACGACATCGGCTACCCCGCGATGCTCGTCTTCCTCCCGGCGGGCTTCGCCGGCTTCATGGTCGCGGGTCTGTTCGCGGCCTGTCGCTCGACGCTGGAGACGCACCTCAACTGGGGGACGTCCTATCTCGTGCACGATCTCTACGCGCGGTTCATGGCACCGGGCCGCACCGAGAAGCACTACGTCATGGTCGCGCGGCTGGTCACGATCGGGATCATGGTGTGCGCGATCTTCGTGACGCTCGGTCTGCGCACGGCCAGCGACGCGTTCCACATCCTGCTCAATATCGGCGCGGGCACGGGCCTGGTCTATCTGCTGCGCTGGTTCTGGTGGCGCGTCAACGCCTGGACCGAGATCGCCGCGATGGTAGCGTCGTTTGCGGTCGCGACCACGTTCCATTTCGCCAACTTCGGGATCGGCCCGAACTGGGAGTTGATCCTGACCGTCGGCATCACCACGATCGTATGGCTCGCGGCGACGTTCCTCACCAAACCCGTCGACGAAGGCACCCTCGTCTCGTTCTACAACAAGGTCCGTCCGGCGGGTCCGGGCTGGGCGCGCGTCCGGGCGGCGCACGGCCTGCCGCAGTCGCCCGACAATCTCGGACTGGCGTTCGGCGCGTGGGTCGCGGGCGTCGCGGCGATCTACTGCGCGCTCTTCGGAGCCGGCGCGTTCGTGTTCGGCAACGCGATGCAAGGATGGATCTTCACGGCCGTCTGCGCGCTGGCGGTGTTCTCGCTCGTGCGCCTGACCCACGCGCTCTTCGGGACCGACGCGGTTGTCAACGCGCAAGCGTAAGCCGCGCCACCTCGGCTACCTGATGCCGCTCGCCGCGGCGGCGGGGATCGCGCTGATCGCGGGATTCGCGGCGCCGGCCTGGATGGACGTCTTGGCGCGCGGCGTCTTCGCCTACGATGCGGCCGCCCTGGTCATGCTCGTGCTCGAGTGGCGGTTCGCGATGCAGCGCGATCCGGCGGTCACGAAGAAGCGAGCGGCGGTCGAGGATCCGGGCCGGGTGGCGATCACCGCCGTGGTCGTGGTGAGTTCGGCCGCCGGGCTGTTCGCCGCGGTGGCGATCCTCGGCGCGGGCGCGCACGGCGACGCGACCGCTCGCGCGGTCGCGTACGCCCTGGCGCTCTCGGCCGTGGTGCTGGGCTGGATGATGATCCACACCGCGTTCACCTTCCGGTACGCGCACCTCTACTACCGCGACGACGAAGCGCCGCCCGGACCGGATCGGGGGCTGAAGTTCCCGGGCCGCGAGCAGCCGAACGATTTCGACTTCGCGTACTTCTCGCTCGTGCTGGGGATGACGTTCCAGGTCTCGGACGTGCAGATCACGTCGCGGCGCATCCGCCGACTCGCGCTCGCGCACGCGTTGATCGCGTTCGCGTACAACGCGTCGATCTTCGCGTTCACCGTCAACGTGGTCGCGAGCCTCCTCAAAGGCGGGTAGGCTCGCGACGGGTTCGCGTTACGGCGTTGCTTGCGGCGCCATCGGATGCGGGTGACGCCACATCATCGACATGGCGCCTGCCGCTTCGCCGCCGACGAGGTGCATGAGGATCTCGCCGGCCGTCATCGCCTTCATGCGCTTCATGTGAACGTCCATCGCCATCGGCGCGCCCGGGGGGCCGCCGGCCGGCATGGCGTCGTCCGAATCGCTGCTGCTGGTGGTCGTACCGTTGGCGTCCTTGACGACCAGCACGCGCTTGTAGCGCACGTTCGGCGCGCCCATCGGCGGCATCATGGTCTTCATCTCGGTCATCATCTGCGCTTCGGCGGCCTTGTGGATCGCCAGGATGTTCGCCTTCTCCGAAGCCGACAGGATCGCGTCGAGCTTTGCCGTCGCGGCCCTCGGATCGGGGTTCGCGGCGACGGCCAGTTGGCCGATCAGGTCGGCGAGATACGCCTTATGGGCGGGTGTCAGCGCAGCCAGGATCTTCGCCCGGGTCGCTTTATGTGCCGCTTCGGCTTTCGCCATCGCGGCTTGCATCTTGGCCATCTGGGCCTGCATGGCGGCCATATCGGCCGGCGACCAGGTCATGTGGTGACGCATATGCCCCGGGGGTGTCGGAGCGGTCGGTCCTCCCGCGGGGGGCGCCGGAGGCGGGGTCTGCGCGGTCGCGGCGGCCGGAAGCACGAGCAACGCCGCCAAGAGAAGGGAGGCCTTGTGTTTCATAACGCTATTTTGGCACCTAAGATTTAAGGTCACCTGTGAGGCCCTTGCCGGGTCGGGCCTTGAAGAGTATATTAAAAATATCATATCCCACTGCCCGGAGAATCGACGATGAGCACCTACCAGGCCCCCCTGCGCGATATGCAGTTCGTCTTGAACGAACTGGCCGGCGTCGCCGACGTCGCCAAGCTTCCCGGCTACGGCGACACGCTCGACGTGGTCGACTCGATTCTCGAAGAGGCGGCCGCGTTTGCGACCGGCGTGCTCGACCCGCTCAATCGCGTGGGCGATAAGGAAGGCTGCACGTGGGAGAACGGCAACGTCAAGACGCCGACCGGATTCAAAGAAGCCTACAAGCAGTTCGCGGGTGCCGGTTGGATCGGGCTGCCGGTCCCCGAAGAATACGGCGGCCAGGGCTTGCCGCAACTGATGCTCGGGCCGACGCTCGAGATGTGGAACGGCGCCAACGTCGGATTCGCCAACGGTCCGCTGCTCAACCAGGGCGCGATCGAGGCGATCGAGCTGTGCGGATCGGACGAACAGAAGAAGCGCTACATCCCGAACCTGGTGAGCGGCAAGTGGACGGGCACGATGTGCCTGACCGAACCGCAGGCCGGCTCGGATCTCGCGCAGGTGCGGACCAAGGCCGTCCCGGAGGGCGACCACTATCTGGTCACCGGCTCCAAGATCTTCATCACGTTCGGCGAGCACGACATGGCCCCGAACATCATTCACCTCGTTCTCGCACGTCTGCCGGATGCGCCGGAAGGCACGAAGGGCATCTCGCTCTTCATCGTGCCCAAGGTCAACGTCAATCCGGACGGTTCGCTGGGCGAGCGCAACGACGTGGTCTGCGCCTCGATCGAGCACAAGCTCGGCATCAACGGCAACCCGACCTGCACGATGAACCTCGGCGAGAAGTCGAACGGCGCGACCGGCTACCTGGTCGGCGAGGCCAATCGCGGCCTCGAATACATGTTCATCATGATGAACGCCGCCCGCTTCTCGGTCGGCGTCCAGGGGCTCGCGATCGCGGATCGCGCCTACCAGCACGCGCTGGAGTACGCCAAGGAACGCGTGCAGAGCCGCGATTCGGCCGCCCGCAATCCGCAGTCGGTCCGGATCATCGAACACCCCGACGTGCGGCGCATGCTGATGAGCATGAAGTCGCAGATCGAAGCCATGCGCGCGCTCTCGTACGTCACCGCCGCTTCGCTCGACTACGCCCACAAGCATCCGGACGAGAAGGTGCGCAAGGAGCATAAGGCGTTCATCGAGCTGATGATCCCGATCGTCAAGGCCTGGTGCACCGAGACCGCGCAGGAGGTCTGCTCCACCGCGCTCCAGGTCTTCGGCGGCATGGGCTACGTGGAAGAGACCGGCATCGCACAGCAGTACCGCGACGTCCGCATCACCACGATCTACGAAGGCACCACCGGGATCCAGGCGCTCGACCTGGTCGGCCGCAAGCTGATCCGCGACATGGGCGCGACCGTCACCGCCGTGCTCAAGCAGATGCAGGCGTTCGCGAAGACGCTCGAAGGCGATGACGAGCTCAAGGGCATCGCCGAGCCGTTCGGCAAGTGCCTGGCCGCGCTCGCCGAGACCTCGCAGTGGATCGGCATGAACGCCATGGGCGACCTGCGCAAGGCGTTCGCGTGTTCGGTCCCCTACCTCAAGCTGTGGGGCATCACGGCGGCCGGCTGGCAGATGGCCCGCGCCGCGCAGATCGCCAAGGGCAAGACCGGCGGACCCGACGGCGAGTTCTACAAGACCAAGATCGCGACCGCGCAGTTCTACGCGACCCACGTGCTCACGCAGGGCGCGTGGCTCAAGCGCCAGATCATCGACGGTGCGGGCGACGTGATGACCGTGACCGAAGCCCAGTACGACCTCGACCGCAAGATGACGGTGGGCGCGTAGTGCGAGTCGGCATCGCAGATCGCGGATCCGTCCGCGTCGTCACCCTCGACAATCCGCCGGTCAACGCGCTCTCGTTCGCCTACTCGGCCGAACTGCTCGAAGCCGTGCGGGCCGCCGAGGCCGACGCGAACGTGCGCGCGGTGGTCTTCACCGGCGCGAACGGGCTCTTCTCGGGCGGCGCGGACGTCAACGACTTCAGCACCGAACCGACGCCAGAGACCAAGACCGTGCGCGACGTGATCGCGGCGGTCGAGGCCGGCACCAAGACCTACGTGGCCGCGATCGACGGCAACGCGCTCGGCGGCGGCTTGGAACTCTCGCTCGCCTGCGACTATCGCATCGCGACGAAGGCCTCCAAGCTCGGCCTGCCCGAGATCAAACTGGGCCTGCTCCCGGGCGCGGGCGGCACGCAGCGGCTGCCGCGCTTGATCGGCGCGCAAGCCGCGCTCGAGTTCATGCTCAAAGGCTCCTCGAACCCCGCCGAAAAGGCGCTCAAACTCGGCGTGCTCGACGAGCTGGTCGACGGCGACGTGGTCGATGCGGCGGTCGCGCTCGCAGAACGCGCGCTGGCGAGCGAACCCAAGCGCCGCGTCTCCGCGCGCAAGGCGATCATCGGCAAAGGCATCACCGCACAGGCCGGACCGTTCGTCGTCTCGGCCGCCCACAAGATGGTACCGCCCGAAGAGAACGGCGGCTACGCCGCGCACAAACTGATCGACGCCGTAGAAGCGGCCGTCGAACTGCCGTTCGCATTCGGAATCGCGCGCGAAGCGCGGCTGTTCGAAGAACTGGTCCGCAGCGAACCGTCGGCGGCGTTGCGCCACATCTTCTTCGCCGAACGGGAGCTCAACAAGGTCCCCGGCCTCGCGGCGGCGGAACCGCTGACGATCGCCAAGGCCGGGGTGGTCGGCGCGGGCACGAGGGGCACCGGCATCGCGATCGCCTTCGCGACCGCCGGCATCCCGGTGGTCGTGGTCGACTCGAACGACGGCGCGGTCGAGAAGGCCAAGCAGACCGTCTTCGGCATGTTCATGTATCAGGTGCAGAAGGGCAAGCTCACGCAGGAGGAGGCCTGGAAGCGCGCGCAGTCGATCGTGTTCACCGAGGACTACGCGGAACTGGCCGACGTCGACGTGGTCGTCGAAGCGGTCTTCGAGAGCATGGACGTCAAGAAGCAGGTCTTCGCCAGGCTCGGCGGGATCGTCAAGCCGGACGCGATCCTCGCGTCGAACACCTCGACGCTCGACATCGACGAGATGGCCTCGGTCACCACGCGACCGGACAAGTTCGTCGGCCTGCACTTCTTCGTGCCGGCCAACATCATGCCGCTGCTCGAGATCGTGCGCGGCAAGGACACCTCGCCGCAGACGATCGCGACCGCGTTCAAGCTGGGCAAGACGCTGCGGAAGACCTCGGTGCTCTCGGCCAACGCGTTCGGATTCATCGGCAACCGGATGGTGATCGACTACGCCGGCGCCGCCAACGCGATCGCCGAGGAGGGCGTCTCGCCCTGGCGCATCGACGGCGTGATGAAGAAGTTCGGCTTCCCGATGGGGCCGTTCGCGATGAGCGATCTCTCCGGCATCGACGTCGGCTGGCACATCGCCAAGGCGCGTCCGGATCTGGTGACGTCGCGCACGCACGTGGTCGACCGCTTGGTCGAGATGAAGCGCCTCGGACAGAAGACGATGGGCGGCTACTTCAAATACGACAAAGCGGTGGGCAAGGGCCGCGAGCCGATCCAAGATCCCGAGATCGAAGCCCTCTTCGCCGAGGAGGCGAAGAAGGCCGGCATCGCGCCGCGCGACTACACCGACGACGAGATCCGCGACCGCCTGATCGGCGCGCTCTCGAATCGGGGCAAGGACCTGCTCGAAAAGGGCGTCGCGCTCCGTTCGGGCGACATCGATATCGTCTACGTCTACGGCTACGGATTCCCACCCCACCGCGGCGGCCCGATGTGGTACGCCGACCATGCGAAGAGCGCCACCGCTTCTGAGGAGTTGACCCATGCGTGAGGCGGTACTCGTCTCGGCCGCCCGTACGCCGATCGGCAGAGCCTTTCGCGGCGCCTTCAACCAGACGCCGGGTGCCACGCTCGGCGGTCACGTCGTGCGGCACGCGCTGCTGCGCGCCGGCGTCGATCCGGGCGAAGTCGAAGAGGTCATCATGGGCAGCGGTCTGCCCGAAGGCGCGACCGGCAACAACATCGGCCGAACCAGTGCGCTGCGCGGCGGCTGCCCGGTCGGCGTCGCCGGCTCGACGGTCAGCCGTTTCTGCGCCTCCGGCCTCGATGCGATCGCATCGGGTGCGAACCGCGTGATGGTCGACGGTGCCGATATCGTGGTCGCGGGAGGCGTCGAGTCGGTCTCGATGGTCCAGAACGAGCTGAACATGAAGTTCTACACCGAGGAGTGGCTGCTGCGCCACGTCCCCGACGTGTACATGCCGATGCTCTACACGGCCGACAACGTCGCCAAGAAGTACAAGGTCTCGCGCGAGGCGCAGGACGAGTACGCATTTCAGTCCCAGCAGCGGACCGCCGCGGCCCAGGCCGCCGGCCGTTTCGATGCCGAGATCGTCTCGCTGCCGACCTGGAAGTTCGTGCAGGATAAGGAGACGGGCGCCGTCACCGAAGAGCACGTCGTGCTGACCAAGGACGAAGGCAACCGTCCCGACACGCAGCTGGCCGGCCTGGCCGCGCTCAAGGGCGCGGTCCCCGGCATCGACGACACCACCATCACCGCCGGCAATTCGTCGCAGCTCTCCGACGGCGCGGCCGCGGTCGTGGTGATGGATGCGAAGCTCGCGCAGCAGCGAAACCTCGAACCGCTCGGGATCTATCGCGGCTTCGTCGCGCGCGGCTGCGAGCCCGGCGAGATGGGCATCGGCCCGATCTTCGCCGTGCCCGACCTGCTCAAGCGCAACGGGCTGACGATGGACGACATCGGCCTGTGGGAGCTCAACGAGGCGTTCGCGGTGCAGACGGTCTACTGCCGCGACACGCTCGGCATTCCGAACGACCGCTTCAACGTCGACGGCGGCGCGATCTCGATCGGCCACCCATACGGCATGAGCGGCGCGCGCATGGTCATGCACGCGCTGATCGAAGGCAAACGCCGCGGCGTCAAATACGTCGTGGTCACCATGTGCGTCGGCGGCGGCATGGGAGCTGCAGGCCTGTTCGAAGTCGCGTAGTATGCGCCGGCGCTAGGGCGTCACGATCAATCGCATGCCCCTGAAGTCGAACGTGAGCTTGCCGGGCGAGAAGAAGCCGTGCGAGACGGCGCCGCCGACCGCGAACGGGAACATCGCGAGCGGCGAGCCTTCGGGCGTGTAGATGCCGCGTACGTCGGTCCGGACGGCGTCGCCGAGGGCGACGCGGGCGGCGACGAACGGGATCGCGGTCACCGGTCCGCCGCCGCCCACGCCCTGCGACGCGTGGGCGGTATCGGGCACGATGCCGGCGCTTTTGAGCGTCTCGGAGGTCGCATTGAGGCCTCCGCCGGCGAGGCCCGTGTCGACCAGGAACAGCATCGGCACGTCGTTCAGCGCGCCACGCGCGAACAGGAAGTGATCGCCGACGAACCACATCGGCACCGCCGTCGTGCCGCCGAGGTCCGGGGCGCTCCCGCGAGGTGCGAGGATCAGCTGCGAATCCGCGTAGTCGAGCGTCGCGAGGAAGTGGAGCAGAAAACCCGTTCCGACGATGCCGTCGATGCGCGTCGTCCCGCCGAATTGGAGCCGTCCGGTCGGGAGCGCGGCCGCGGGGACGTCGGGGAAATCCACCCCGCCGATCGCGAACGTCGCGAGCGTCGTGCGCGAGACGGCTGCCTGTCGCCCGCCCGCGAACGTGCCGACACCGTCGGCCACGAGCGTCGCGCCGACCGCTTTCGCGAACGCCGGATCGACGATCAGGTCGGGCGCGCCGGTGTCGATCACGAAATGCGCGGGCTTTCCGTTCACGGCCACGGCTATGACGGGCAGCGGATCGCGCTGCGCGAACGGGATGCGAAGCGTGCGCGTTCCGATCGCGGCGTCGTACGGGCCGGGCGCGAACGCGGCGCGCCGCATCTTCACCTGGTCGAGATAGCGCCGTGCGTCGGCGGCGGTGGCCGGATCAATCGCGGCGACGTCCAGGTCGCGCTCGGCGGCATCGAAGTCGTTGCGATAGAGCTCGAGACGTCCGAGGCCGAGGCGCGCCGCGGCGCTTTTCGGGTCGTCCGTCACGGCTTGCGCATAGGCGGCTTGGGCGGCTTCGAAGTCGCCGGCCTTGTAGGCGGCGGCTCCCCGGTCGAGGGCGGAGGCGAGAAGGAAGGCTGCGATCATGGCCGCATCCTAGCACCCGGTTGTGCGGACGTTGTGAAGATGTGTGCTAGTTCCGGAGCGGCTCTCCGGTGGCCAGCATGTGTTCCATGCGCGCGCGCGTCTGCGGGGTGAAGATCAGGGATTCGAACCACTCGGTCTCGAGGTCGAGCATCTCGTTCTGCGAGATGTTGC
>JANWKW010000011.1 GCA_025451135.1 Vulcanimicrobiia bacterium
AGTCCGGGATGCGCACGCGCGAAGGCGAAGCCGCGCATCTTCTCCTGGAGCGGCGCGTCGTCGGTGAGCGGATGGAACCAGCCGAGTTGGAGGAAGAAATCGCGCTGCGCGAGGGCCCGGAGGAACAGCTTGAGCGACGCGCGCTCCTCGACCAGCAAGAACGGGTCGGCGATGCGGTCCAGGGTCGCGCGCGCGACCGTGCGCGCCGCGATGGTGCCGAACGACAGGTGCACCGACAGGTGCGAGGTCCGATCGTCGGCCGGGACGTTGGCGGCGACCGCATACTGCAGCGCATCGGTCTCGAGAAAGCGCTCGAGTTGGCCGTTCGCCCCGGCCGGGTCGACGTCGCTCGCGCGATCGCCGGCGCCGAATTCGGCGGGGATCGGCAGATGCTCGCTCTGCAGGTCGCTCGCCGCGAAGCGCAGCAGCAGCGGCAGTTCGTAGAGGTTCGGCTTGCATTCGCGCCAGACGGCCAAGTACGGCACGAACGCGCGGTAGCCGCCGCCGTCGGCGCCGCTCGCGTCGGCGGTCTCCTCGGGCGGGATGGCGGGCGCGTCGTGCGCGATCGTGGCCCGCAGGCCCGCCTCTTCGAGATCGGATTGCAAGCGCGCGTCGGCGTGGCTGCCGGCGCCGTCGTAGCTCGCGCTCCACGCGACCCCGCCGGCGCCGCTGGCGCGCGCCAGATTGCGCAGCGTCGGGCCGGGCGCGCCGCGCCGGACGATCAGCTTGGAACCGCGCTCGCGCAGGCCGGCGTCGAGCGCCGCGACCGCCGCGCAGAAGTACGCCGCGCGCCGCGGCGAGCGCGCCAGCCGCGTCTCGCAGGCGCGGTCGATCACCAGCACCGGCAGCACCTCGCCGTCGGACGCGGCGGCGGCCAGCCCGGCGTGATCGTCGAGTCGCAGGTCGCGCGTGAAGCGGAAGATCGAGGTCGGCACGCGCTCGCTAGAGCTGCTCGACGAAAGCGGTCACGTCGAGCAGGTCTTGCTGCGACAACTGGGCCGGTACGAGTTTGGGCATCGGCGGCGATGGGTTCGCGATCGCGTCGGTCACGAACGCCGGCGTGCGGCGCCGCAGTTCGCCGCGCAGCGGCGGACCGATCTGCGCGCCCTCGCCCGCCGCGCCGTGGCACGTCGCGCAGCGGGCGGCGAAGACGGCGCGCCCGCGACCGACCGAGGCCGACTCGAGCGGGGTCGCGGTGACGGCGGCGCCGGGGCCGGCGGTCGCGGTATGGGAGCCGCACGCGCACAGCGCGGCGACCGTGAGGAGCGCGGAGACGACGACGACGAAACGCGGCATGGCGGCGGCTTCCGCAAAAGGGCATCGAGCACCCACTAGCATAACGGGCCATCCGTGGCCGCTCGCAAGATCTTCCTCCGCTTCGCGCAAGCGACCGATATCGAACGCCTCGTCAAGGACGGCGTCATCACCGGTCCCCAGCCGGCGCGCGAGACGTGGAACCAGCGCATCGTCAAATGGCTCGCCGAGCAGCGGGCCGGGCGCCGTCTGGTGCTGGTCGCCGAGGACCAGAGCGGGCTGCTCGGTATGGTCCAGCTGGTGCTGAAGTTCCCGGCCGGGTACGAAGACGCCGAGGCCGCCAACGGCTACGACATCGCGATGATGGAAGGCCTGCGCATGCGCGCGGGCGCGCCGCCCGAGGTCGGCGGCGAACTGGTCGGCGAAGTCCAGCGCATCGCGCAGAAGAAGAACGTCAAGACGCTGACCTTCTGTCTGCCGATGAACCAGCCGCGCGCGCTGCGCCAAGCGCGCGTCTGGGGTTTCGAAGAGTTCCGGATCATGGCCGAGCCCAACAAGATGCTGGCCTTCTTCCGCAAATCGATCGAGTAGTTACAGGCCTTCGCCGTTGCCGCTGCTGCGGAACGTGAACGCGTCGGTGTAGCTGCCCGGGACCGGGCGGCCGTTGACGAGTTTGGGCGAGTAGCGCGCCTTCATGGCGGCGCGGCAGACCGCATCGTCGAGCGAGAGAAAGCCGGACGACTTCGTGATCGCGCACTTGGTCGGAACGCCGCGCTCGTCGATCTGGACCTCGAAGACGCTCGTCCCCGACGCGTTCTGCGCGTAGGCGATCGGCGCGGGCTGCGGCGTCAGCGCGGTCTCGCCGCCGATCGGTTCGGGAGCCCGGATCGTATAGGCGGGCGCGACCACGATCGAATCGGTCTGGCGGTCCAGGCGCGGAATCGTCTGGCTGACGCTGGTGGTGGTCTGCGTGACCGCGATGCTGCCGCCCCCGCCGCCGCTGCCGCGCCGCCAGATCGGCGTATCGTCGAAGGTCTTCTGCGCCGCCGCAAGGGTCGAGGCGGTCGAGGCGACCGTGCGCGGCGCTTGCTGCACCGATGGGATCGTCGCCTGCGGCGCGCGCGGACCGACTGCGCCGACGGCCGCCGGCTGACGCGTAAGCGTGACGACGTTGTGCTCGACCACCATGCGCGGCGCGGCGGTCGCCTGCGGGAGCGCTGCGGTCGACCGGTGTTCGAGGACGATACGCTGACCGTCGTAGTTGAGCACCAGCGGATCGGCGAAGGACGGCGCGATCCGGCCGAGGCCGGCGACCATCGCGAGATTGAACGCGAGCGAGATCGCGATGCAGGCGCCCGCGACCGTCAGCCCGGCGCGCAGCAGCCGCTTGCGGCCGTTCATCTTCTCGCGCACCAGCGCGGTCAGGTCGGGATCCCAGGTCTCGCCGTCGCGCGCCTGACCGACGCGCGCCATCGTGCGTTCGATCTCGTGCTCGCCGCCGTTGGCGCGCAGACACGCAGAGCACGTCGCGACGTGCCCGCGGTAGGTCTGGCGTTCGGCGTCGGTCGCTTCGCCGAGCGCGATCGCGCCGGCGAGGACTTCGGCTTGGTTACACGCGGTCAAGATGTTCCTTTAGTGATCCGACATGACCGAACGCAGGGTGCGCATCGCGCGGCATACGCGCTGACGCACTGCGTCCGAAGTGGTGCCCAGTATCGCCGCGGCTTCCTGCGACGAGTACCCGGCGTAGGTCGTCAGCATGATCGCCGACGCCTGATCGCTCGGGAGCTTGTTCATCGCCGTCTGCAGGTCGACCGATGCGGCGCTGCGCTCGTCGATGCGCCACGCGTAGGTCTCGTGGTCGCGGTCGAGCGGCAGCATCCGGACGATCTTCTTGCGCCGAAGATGCGAGATCGAGTTGTTCGTGGCCGTCTTGTAGAGCCAGCCCGCCGTCAGCGGGCGCTCCGGGTCGGCCTGGAGGGTCCGGTAGGCCGCAAGAAAGACGTCTTGCGAGATATCGAGGGCGGTGTCGGCGTCTCCGACCATCCGTCGCACGTAGCGCACCAGCTTGGTCTGGTACTCGCGGACGAGCGTGTCCACGCGTGCTTGGGCGATGGCGGCACCGCCGGCGGCGAGGTAGACCTGTTCCATCCTGGGCCCCCCTTTTCACTCCCAACGCGGTCCCGGACCGGGGTGTGACCGTCCAGGCAGCTCTTTTCTGGGAGGGCGGGCTAGCCGCCTATCTCCGAGAGGGCGCGCATCCGGCTGGCCGGCTCGCCCAGCTTGAGGTGGTGGCGCTCCGGCTTGATCAGCATCGCTCCCCGGAGCAGGTCGCAGAGCACCTCTTGGCCGGCCCCGGCCCGCAGGGGCGAGCGCAGGTCGATGTGGTGGTCGCCGAACAGGCACAGCCGCAGGCGGCCGTCGGCGGTGAGCCGGACCCGGTTGCAGCGATCGCAGTAGTCGTGCGAGAGCGGAGAGATGACCCCGATCGTTCCGGCCGCGCCCGGATAGGCGAAGTATCGGGCCGGGCCGTTGCCGGGCGGCCCCGGCACGGCTTCGAGCGCGCCGATCGCCCCGAAGCGCTCCAGCAGTTCGCCGGCCGAGATGTAGGTCTCGGTCTGGATGCCGAGGTTCTCGTGGACAGGCATCATCTCGATGAAGCGGACCGCGACCGGCCGCTCGCGCGAGAGTTCGGCGAACGCCTCGAGTTCGTCGTCGTTGACGCCGCGCATCGCGACCACGTTGATCTTGACCGGCCCGAGCCCGCGCGCGATGGCGGCGTCGATGCCGGTCAGGACGCGCTCCAGGCCGGGGCGGCGCGCGATCTGTTCGAAGCGGTCCGCGCGCAGGGTGTCGAGGGAGACGTTGACCCGACGCAGGCCGGCGGAGGCCAGGTCGTCGAGCTGTTCTTCGAGCAGCAGGGCGTTGGTGGAGAGGGCGACGTCCTCGATGCCGGGTGTCTGCGCGATCGCGCGGACCAGCACGTGCAGGTCGCGGCGCAGCAGCGGCTCGCCGCCGGTCAACCGGATGGCCCGCACCCCGATGGCGGCGGCGGCGCGCGCCACGGTCGCGATCTCTTCGTAGGAGAGGATCTCGTCGCGGCGCAGCCAGGGCAGACCGCCCTCGGGCATGCAGTAGACGCACCGCAGGTTGCACTTGTCGGTGACCGAGACGCGCAGGTAGGAGATCGGCCGCGAGAACGCGTCGAGCACCGGTCGCGTGAGGTCGATGGTCTGGAGCGCCACGCCCTCCCCTTCGGGAAGCGCTCTTAATTATCCGCGAAGAAGCTGTCGGCGATCGGGGCGTTGAGCTGGAACGAGGCGAACGTCGAGTCGATGTCGGCCTTGTAGATCGACTGCTCCACGTGCCCCGTCTGGGCCGAGACCAGGTAGTCGTTGCCGACCTTGGTGTACGTCTGATGCAGCTCCGCGTAGCCGCTGCCGTCGTTGTAGTTCCAACGCATCGAGAGAATGGTCGCGGCGGCGTCGTCGACGACCACGTCGATATGATCGATCCGGCCGTGCTTGCGCGGCACCAGTTTGAAGGTCGTCGTGCCGCCTTGGCTCGGGTTCTCGGTGACCAGGTAGACGGTCTTCCAGGATGCCGGGCCGGCGATGCGCGGATAGATCTTGCTGAACTGTTTGGCGATGCCGGGCAGACCGCTGGTGAAGACGATCTTGTCCTTGCTCGGATCCTTGTGGTAGTACGTCCCGTCGAGGATCGGGTTGAGGTACGGGAAGGACGTCATGTGGACGTCGGCGTGGATCGACGCGGTATAGGACTTCAGTCCCGGGTTGAGCGCGATCATGCGCGAGAGCAGATCCGGCTGCGCGCTGGCGGGCGCGTGCAAGCCGGCGCCGATCGCGAGGATCAGCGCGGCGACCACGAGGGAGCGAAGGCTGCGTTTCATCATTTCGATGTCCTTAACGGCCGTCCACGCGGAACGGTTCCAGCGCGGCGGCGATTTCTTCGCGGACCTTAACGTTCTGTTCGCTGCGGTCGCGTTC
>JANWKW010000012.1 GCA_025451135.1 Vulcanimicrobiia bacterium
CGACCGGGGCGCCGAAGAGCCGGGAGAGCGGTACGGGCGCGATCAGGCCGAGCGTACCGACCGCGAGCGCGCCGCCGGCCGCCAGCCAGATCAGCCCGTCGAGGATCACGCCGGGTTTACGATGGTGCCGAGGAAGAGCAGCTGCCCGCTCTTCTCGTCACGGATCGCCACCACGAACGGGCGGTCGACGATCATCGTGAACGGCGGCGGCTCGACCCGGATCGAGGTCGTGTGGATGCCGATGGTGGTCACGGCCGCGGCTTGCGTGCCCGCCTCGTCGACGTTCAGGTACGAGGCGTGGCGGACGTCCCCGATCGCGAGCGCGGGCGGCGCCGCGTGGATGGCGCCGAAGTCGGCGTCGTGCTGGAAGGCCTGCGCCATGCCGAGCTTGGAGAGCGCGCCGTTGAGCTGGGTCGCGAACGAGATGTGGAAGCGCGGCAGTCCGATCGTGCCGCGCTGCGTCCGCAGCGAGGCGCGCAGCGCGTCGAAGTGCGCGGGCGTCGCGCCGGCCACGAACGCGTCGAGCGCGGCGGCGTCCTTGGGCAGCACGACGTACATCGCGAACGAGCCGTCGGCATAGGGCAGGCGGATCGTCTGTAGGCCGTCGCCCGCGGCGTAGGCGTACTGCGCCGTGCCGTACATCATGTTCACCGTCGCGGTCGACGACCAGCCGGCCTGGAAGGGGTGCGGCTTGGTGGCGGTCTTGGCGAACGGGAGCGACCATTTGCCGTCGAACGCGATCGCGTTGGCGATCATCACGACCGTCGACGGGTCGATGGTATCGAGCACCTGGGGGATCAAGCCGTTCGTGTGCGCCTTGGCCCAGGCGTTCACGATGCCGGCCGCGCTCGGTTGGCGAAAATCGAGATTTGCGACCTGGGCGCCGAACGCCCGGCGCGCCACGGTGACGAACGGCGGCTTGACGGCGAAGCCGGTCTGTAGCCACAGGGCGTTCGCCATGGCGAGCTTGACGGCGGTCGTCTTCGCGATCTCCGCCGCCAGGGCGGCGTTGGCGGCGTCGAGCGCGGATGCCGAACCGCTCGCGTGGATGGTGCGCAGGATGCCCTCGCGGGTCGCTCCGCGCGCGCCGTCGGCCGCCAGTGCAAGCGCGACCGCGATGCCGGCCGGCGAGATGAAGACGTTGGCCTTGGGCTGATCGGCGCGGACGACGCGGAGCAGGTCGAATCCGAACTGCGCGTAGGATGTCGCCAGCGATGGAGCCGGTGCGGGAGCCGCGTGCGATCCGAGCGGCGCGGCGAGCAGACCTGCGGCGGCGAGGGCGCTGCCGATGCGTTTGAACGTCATACGATCCTCACGGTGTTGTGGAGCGTTCCGATGCGGTCGATCGTGACGTCGAGTACGTCGCCGTCGGCCAGCCATTCGGGCGGGGTACGCGCGAAGCCGACGCCTTCCGGCGTGCCGGTCGCGATCACGTCGCCGGGCAGCAGCGTCGCGCCCCGGCTGAGCTCGGCGATGATGCGCGCGACGGAGAAGATCATCTGCGCCGTCGTGCTGCGCTGTTTCTCGACGCCGTTGACGCGCATCGCGATGCCGAGCGTCTGCGGATCGGCGATCTCGTCGGCGCCCACGATCCACGGCCCGATCGGGCAGGTCTCGTCGAGGCTCTTGCCCTTGAACCACTGGCCGTGCGCGCGCTGCAGGTCGCGCGCGGTCATGTCGTTGAGGCACGTGTAGCCGAAGACGACCTCGAGCGCGCGCGCCTCGTCCACGTCTTTGCACCGCGCGCCGATCACGACCGCGAGTTCCGCCTCGAAATCGTAGTGCGGCGAGACGCGCGCCTGTAGGTGCAGGTCCGCGCCCGGTCCGGCGATCGCGGTGGTGGCCTTGGTGAAGAAGGTCGGAACCGACGGCAGCTTCAGGTCGATGCCGAGCGCGGCGGCGCCCTCTTTGGCGTGTTCGAGATAATTGCGCCCGACGCAGAACACGTTGCGCGGCGGCTCGACCGGTGGGGCCAAGCGCGTGCCGTCCAGGGGGCGAGCGCGAGCGGTGTGGCGCGCGGCGCGCTCCGAGGGCGCGAGCGCGATGTAATCGCGCAGCGACGGCGCGTCGATCTCGCGGATGCGCTGGCCGTCGAGCAGACCGGGCCGGACGTCGCCACGGTCGTCGTAGTAACTGACGTAGCGCATCGCTCGGTCCTCTCGACTACGGCTTCGGCTTCGGCTTCGGCGTCGGGGTGGACGAAGCGCCGGTGATCGCGTTGAGCGACGGCAGGTTCGGAGCGCTCGCCCCCTTCGATTCGTTCTTGCGGAAGATCTCCATCATCTGATCGGCCGCGCCTTGCTTGTCCCCCCAGGAGCCGCCCGACTTGAGGAGCGCGACGCCGCGATGGATGCCGTGCGTCTTGGGGTTGTAGTCGTAGGTGACGCGGTACAGGCCGACCTGCGCGGTGCCGTCGGGATGGCGGATCCACATCTGCAGGACGTTGCCGTAGGTCTGCGCGTTGTAGGTGTAGTTCGGCGTCGACTTGCCGGACTTGACGCGGACGATCTGCCCCTTCTTATTGACTTCGACCACGAACTCGGTGTGCAAGGGCACCTTGGAGAAGTTGATCGAGGGCTTGGGCGCGGGGGCGGCGGCGTGGGCCGGGACCGCGAAGGCCAGGGCCAGGACGAAGGGGGCTACGGCGCGCAGGAAATGTGTGGTCATTGCTTCATTCTATTAGGCAAGCGATGCGGTATGGCCCGTCGAATCTGGCCGGACCCATGTTCCGTGCGATTCGCCTGGCGATCTGCGGGGTCGCCATGCTCCTGGTCGTCGTATCGACGGCCGAAGCCGCGCGACCGATCGTCGATCTGCATACCTTGGACGCGTACTTTGCCCTCTACGCGGCCGATTCAAACGTCCCGTGGAAGGCGACCGCCGTCCGCCTCGACACCTACTCGAGCGCGGAGGTCGATTTCGCGGCCTATCAGGTCGACCCCGCGGACGTGGTGACGGCAGGCTCCAACGCCCGTTCCAGGCCGGTCGATACCGCGAAGCTCAAACCGGTGGCGACCTGGAGATACACGCCGCCCGGCGGCTATCAGTTCCAGACCAGCATGGTCGCGGTGCCGCTCGGCCCGCGCGAGGTCTTCTTCGACGTCGAGGCGCGCCGCGGCGCCGCCGACGAGCAGGTCTGGGTCAATCGGACCCGGGTCGGCCTGATCGTGAAGCAGACGCCCGCCGAGTTGACGCTCTATGCGGCCGACCTCGGCACCGGCCGGGCCCTGCCGAAGATGCGCGTGCAGTTCCTCAGCGGCGCGCGGCTGGAGACGCGCTTGACCGACGCGCACGGTCTGGTGCGCTGGACCTCGGCGTCGGGACCGCGTCCGGTCTTCGCGCTCGCGCAGTGGGGAGCGAGCTACGCGTTCGTCTCGCCGCTGCCGCAAGCGCCGCTTCCCACCACCATCGTCGCGGTCCGCACCGATTCCGCGGTCGTGCACGCCGGCGATACCGTGCGCGTCGCCGGCTTCGTCCGGACGCGTCGCGGCACGGCGCTGCGCGCCGCCTCCGGCAACGTGCAGATCGCCTTGCGGGACGGGCCGGCGCTGATCGCGCAGACGAACGCCGGGCTCGACGCGGCCGGCGCATTCGCGACGTCGTTCGCGATCCCGGGCGGCGCCCGCGCGGGCGAGTACGCGATCTTGGCGAGCGCGGACGGCGGCGTCGGCGGCGCGACCGTCCACGTCGACGGCAACGCGGCCGGATTGGCGCTCGCGGTGACCTCGCGGTGCGGCGGCCTCTGTCCGGCCGACGCCGACGTCCCGCTGCGCGTGCGCGCGACACGCGGCGGAGCGGCGGCCGCGAACGTCCAGGTGCGCGTGACGATCGTGCGCTCTCCGCACGTCGGCGGCGACGAGACGGCGGCGTGGGGCGTGACACCCTGGTTGGACGCGACCGTCGCGACCGGTGAGGACGGCACTGCCGACGTCGTGATCCCGCATCCCACCGACGGGCTCGCCTCGACCTACGGCGTAACGCTCGTCTCGGGCGCGGCGACGGCGAATACCCGCGTGATCGTGCCGACCGCGCGTTTCGCGCTGCGCGTCGCGTCGGATCGCGACCGGATCGCCCTCGGAACGCCCGCCGGATACTCGGTCGTCGCGACCGACATCGCGAGCGGCCGGCCGGCCGGCGCCGCGCGCGTGACGGTCGAACTGCGACACGGGAGCGACGTCTCGCGTCAACAGCTCGATCTCGACGCCGCCGGTCGCGGCCGCGGTTCGTTCGGCAACGCGCCGCTCGGCACGTCGCTCGTCGTCGCGAGTGCGACCGTCGACGGCGCGACGGCGACCGACGCGGCGCAAGTCGAGGTGGCTGCGCAGGCGGACGACGCGTCGACGGACGACTCCAGCGCCGGCGTACGGGTCGCCACCGATCGCGCGCTCTATCGCACGGGCGACGCGGTGCGCGCGACCGCGACCGCCGCCGGTGCGGCCGGCGACGTCTTGCTCGGCCTCGAGAGCGCGCTCGGTGCGGAGTTCGCGGTCGTGCCTTCGACGAACGGCGCGGCGAGCGCGAGCTTCCGGATCGCCGACGCACCGGGCGCGATGCGCGTCGGCGCGGCGTTCGTGCGCGACGGCGCGCTCGAATGGAACGTCGTTCCGGTCGCGCTCGACGCGCCGGGCCGCTCGATCGCCGGCGCGCTCGGCGACGTGAGCGCGCCGATGCACCCCGGCGCGACCGTGGCCGTACCGATGCCGGGCGGCGCCGGCACGGTCATCGTCCGCGTGAGCCGGGGCGCTCCTTCGGGCGGCGCCGCCTTCGAGAGCGCGCCGGGTCTGCTCGACGTCGACGTCACCTCGACCGTGTCGAGCGCGCCGGCCGATGCCGTCTGGCATCCCTGGGTCGATGCGAGCGGGCAGCACGCGCCGCTGCTCGGCTTCTCGCGACGCTCGCAGCCGCCGCAAGACGCGACGCTGGCCCAAGCCGACACGCGCGCGGTCTCGTGGAAGGTCGCGCGCGCGACCGCCGCCGGATTCGAATTGACCGCACCTTCCGAGGCGGGGCGCTACGTGCTGTCGGTCCTGCGGATAGACGACGACGGGCGAGTGACCGCGGCGACGTCGAACATCGAGGTGAGATGAACGACAAGACGACGAGCCTGATGCTGCTCGACACGTACGGGCTGGTCTATCGCGCGTTCTTCGCGCTCCCGGGGCTGACGACGTCGGCCGGCCTGCCGATCAACGCGGTCTACGGTTTCACCATGATGCTGACCAAGCTGATCGCCGACGAGAAGCCGACCCACGTGATCGCCGCGTTCGATAAGGGCCTGCCGGCGGCGCGCGTCGCGATGTTCGCCGACTACAAAGCCCAACGAGCGGCCATGCCGGACGAATTGCGATCGCAGTTCCCGCTGGTGCGCAGGATCCTGGCGGCGTTCGGCATCCCGATCGTCGAGTGCGAAGGCGAAGAGGCCGACGACGTGATCGCGACCTTGGCGCGCCAGGCGCGCGCCGACGGCCGGCAGACGGTGGTGGTGACCGGCGACCTCGACCTCCTCCAGATCGTCGACGGATCGACCACCATCCTGACCACGCGCCGCGGCATCACCGATCTCGGCCGCTACACGCCGGACGCGGTGCGCGAGCGCTACGATCTGGATCCGTCGCAGCTGCCGGACTACCGCGGGCTCAAGGGCGATCCGTCCGATAACCTTCCCGGCATCCCCGGCGTCGGCGAGAAGACCGCGAGCAAGCTGATCACAACCGCCGGCACGCTCGACAACCTGCTGGCGCATCCGGAGCTCGCCGGGACCGCCAAGCTCCAAGGCTTGGTCGAACAATTCGGCGAGCAGGCGCGGATCTGTCGCGACGTCTCGATCATCAAGGACGATCTCGACGTGACGCTGGACTGGGATGCGAGCCGGTACGCGCATCCCGACAACGACGCGCTCTACCGGCTCTATGCCGAGCTCGAGTTCAAGGGATTGCTCAACAAGCTGCGGCCGCCGGTCGACATGCCGCTCTTCTCGACGGTCGCGCGCATCGAGGGGAATTATCGCTCGTACGTCGCCTCGACCGATCCGCCCGAGTTCGCGCGCCTGGCCGCCGACCTAGACGCGCTCGCGGGCGCGCCGGTGCTCGCGCTGGCGATCTCCGGCGACGCGCTCGGCGTCTCAGGCGCCGCGGCGACCGGACTGTCGTTCGGAATCGGCGCGCTCGAACGCGAGGACGTGCGCGCCGCGCTCGAGCGGGCTTTGAACGTCGAACGGCCGCGCATCGCCTACGACGCCAAGCGGGTCGCGCACGCGCTCGCCGCCAGCGGCCTCGCGATCCGAGAGATCGCCGACGATCCGATGATCGGCGCGCACCTGCTCGATCCGTCGAAGACCTTCGCCGACGCGGGCGAGGCGGCGGCGGCATTTCTCGGCGTCGCGCTCGACGACGATCCGGGCGCGTTCGCCGATGCGGCGCTGCGTCTGCGCGATCACGTGCGCGAAGAGCTGGCCGCGCGCGATCAGCACGAGCTGTATCGCGAGACCGAGGTCCCGTTGGCGCTGGTCCTGGCGAAGATGGAGCGCGCCGGCGTCGCCATCGACGTGACGGCGCTGACCGTCATGAGCGGCGAGATCGCCGCGACCATCGCGGGACTGCAGCAGCGGATCTACGACTTGGCGGGCGAGGAGTTCAACATCGGCTCGCCGCAGCAGCTCGGCAACGTGCTGTTCGGACGCTTGGAGATCCCGGGCGGCAAGAAGACCAAGACCGGCTGGGCGACCGGCGTCGAGATCTTGGGCGGGCTCGCGCGCGAGTATCCGATCTGCGCCCTCGTGCTGGACTGGCGCGAGGTGACGAAGCTCAAGAACACCTACGTCGACGTGATCCCGACCCTGGTCGGCGCGGACGGCCGCCTGCGCACCGCCTTCAACCAAACGGCAACGGCGACCGGGCGCCTCTCGAGCACCAATCCGAACCTGCAGAACATCCCGGTCCGCGGCGAGCTCGGCCGGACGATCCGCAAAGCGTTCGTGGCGGGCGGCGAGGATCGGGTGCTGCTCGCCGCCGACTACAGCCAGATCGAGCTGCGCTTGATGGCCCATCTCTCCGGCGACGAAGCGATGCGCAGCGCGTTCGAGGAAGGACAGGACATCCACGACTTCACGGCCCGCCAGATCTTCGACGTGCCGGCCGGCCGGAAGGCCGACGACAATCAGCGCCGGATCGCCAAGAGCGTGAACTTCGGCCTGCTCTACGGCATGTCGGACTTCGGCCTGGCCCAACGCCTGGAGATCGGCCGGGCGGAGGCCAAGGAGATGACCGCCGCCTACTTCGCGCGTTTCCCCTCGGTCCGGGCCTATATCGACCGCACTATAGAGGAAGGCCGGGAACGCGGCTACGTCACCACGCTGTTCGGACGACGCCGGTACATGCCCGGACTACGCAGTGGGAACTACATGCTGCGGGCCGCGGCGGAACGCGAGGCGACCAACGCGCCGTTACAAGGCAGTGCCGCCGACCTGATGAAGATCGCGATGGTGCGCTTGGATAAGGCCCTAGCGAGCGGAGGGATCGACGCGACCATGCTCTTGCAGATCCACGACGAGCTGATCTTCGAGGTCCCGCGCGCGCAGCTGCACGCGGCCGCGCACCTCGTGCGCGACGAGATGGAGCACGCGGCCGCGCTCTCGGTGCCGCTCGAAGTCACGGTCAAGAGCGGTGCGAACTGGTACGACGTGGTCCCGCTCGCCGATGCGTGAGCTCGCATTGCTCGTCGCGCTGGCCACGCCGGCGGCGGCGATGCCGCCCGCGCAGCATCTCCCGACCATCGCCGTCCGGGCGCCGGCCGCGACCCTGACGCTCCAGGTCGCGAAGACCGAATTGCAGCGCGAACTCGGCCTGATGGGCGTCACGGCATTGCCCGAGCATACCGGCATGCTCTTCGTCTTCCCGCAGGACGGCCCGGTCGCGTTCTGGATGAAGGACACGCTGATCCCGCTCGACATGGTCTTCGTCGGCAGCGACTGGAAGGTCCGCAGCATCGCGGCCCGCGTGCCGACCGTCCCGGCGACCATGCCCGACGAGAACATCCCGCTCGTGCGCGGCAACGCCAGATACGTCATCGAGCTCTCGTCCGGCGAAGCCTCGCAGGACGGGATCGTCCCCGGAGTGCGCCTGGATGCTGTGGCTGTTCACGGGCGATAGCATCACGCAGGGCGCCGAGCATACCGGCGGCGCCCGCAGCTATCCCCAACTCTTCGAGGAGTGGATCCGGTACGAGAGGGGCCGCCCGCACGATTTTGTGGTGAACACCGCGATCTCGGGGAATTTCGCGGAGGACCTCCTGGCCGAGTACGAGGAACGCGTCGCGCGCTTCCGGCCCGATGCCGTCGCGGTGATGCTCGGCACGAACGACGCTGTCCGCGGCGTCGCCGGACAGGGCGCATATCGACGCGCGCTCGACGAGGTCGTGGGACGGGCGACGCGCGGCGGCGCGCGCGCGATCGTCCTGACGCCGCCGGGCGTCACGCCGGGCGCGACCACGCGCGTGCCCTACGTCGCCGCGTACGCCCAAGCCGCGCGCGACGTCGCGAAGAGGACTAAAGCGACGCTGGTCGACATCTTCGCCGATTGGACGGATCGCGACGGCGGTACTCCGCGCGCGTGGATGGACGACGCGTTCCATCCGAACGCGCGCGGGCATCGCGAGATCGCACGCTTGCTCGCCGCGCGGATCGACGATGCGATTGTAAAAGGTTTGTTTTAAACGGCGATTCGGCGATACATCGCTGAGAATTCGCATGGACTTTCTCATCTGTTTCGCGTAAACTTCCGCTCGAGCCGTACCGCTCCGTTTTTTTGCGGAGCGGTCACATTATTTTTCTCATGGAGTATACGATTTGAAACGGATCTCTCTACACGGGCGGGTCTTCGCCGTGTCCGGCGCGCTGATCGCGCTCGGACTCGCGGCCTGCAGCAGCGGCGGAAGCGTTCCGCCGATCGCGAGCGCGCCTTCTCCGGTGCCGCTCGCGACGTTCGCCCCGTTCAGCGTGGCGACCAGCGCGCCGGTCCCGGCCGCCACGTCGGTCACGCTCGCCGCTCCGGCGGCCGCTCCGGTCGCGGTATCGGTCGGACTGCAGGCAAGCGCCGGCGCGATCGCCGCGGGCACGACCGTCAACGAGACGGTCGCCAATTCGGCTCCGGCGGGCTTGCCGGTGCTCGACATCGCGCATCGCACCGCGATCGCGAAGACCGCGGCCGCCGGCGCGATCACGCCGATCGTGTACCTCCAACTGGCGTTCAGCCCGGGCGTGACGCTTTCGAGCCCGCCCTCGCTGACGGTCAACGTCCCGGCCGGCTTCGCCCTGCCGAGCGGCGCGAGCTACTACGTCGCCCTCTACGATCCGCTGCGTCCGTCGCTCGGATGGCAGACGGGCTTTGAAGGCCCCGGCACCGTCAACGGTCAGACCTTGACGTTCGCGGCGAATCCGGGCGCGTTCACGTTCGTCGCCAACCAGACGTACACGTTCGCGCTCTACGCGACCAGCTCGGCCGCGTCGACCCCGACCCCGGCGCCGAGCATCGCGCCGAACACGCCGACCCCGTCGCCGACGCCGACGCCGACGCCGACGCCGACCCCGACCCCCACCCCGACCCCGACGCCGACCCCGACCCCGACGCCGGTCCCGCAGTTCGTGGTGACGCCGACCAGCCTCACGTTCACGGCCGCCGGCCAGACGCAGACGTTCAGCGCGAGCGGCGTCGGTCCGTTCACGATCTCCGGCAACGACGCGAACGTCGCGACGGTCTCCCCGAGCTCGGGCTCCGGCACCTTCACGGTGACCTCCGTCGGCGCCGGCACGACCGGCATCACGGTGACCGACGCGCTCAACCGCACGGCGTCCGTCTCGGTCTCCGTCTCCACCACCACGATTCCGATCAACTAACAGGAGCGACGACATGCAGAACACTCGACTTGCCGCGACGCTCCTAGCGGTCGCGGTGCTGGCCACCGGCTGCGGCGGAGGCGGTTCCAACTCCGCGCTGCCAGCGAGCCCGAACGCGCCCGTGCAGTCCGGTAAGGAACGCGGCGCGGCGGCATTCACGATCACCGTCCCCAACGCGACGACCGGCGCCGGTATCAAGCGCCCGGCGTACATCTCTCCGAACACGATGTCGGTCTCGATCGTCGAGACGGACGGCACCTCGGCACCCTTGGCGCCGGTCGTCGCGAACCTGACGCCGACCTCGCCGAACTGCTCGACCGTCGCGGGCGGCACGTCGTGCTCGATCGTCGTCCCGGCCAACGCCGGATCCGACACGTTCGCCGTGAGCGCGTTCGACGCGCTCAACGCGGGCGGCAATGAACTCTCGACGGGCTCGCTCGTCGCGACCATCAACGCAGGTACGGCCAATACGACCGTTCCGCTCACCCTCGGCGGCATCGTCGGTTCGCTGACGGTGACGTTGGCCGATGCCTACGCTCCGGTCGGCGGCTCGGGCACCACCGTCTCGGTGCAGGCCAAGGACGCCAGCGGCGCGACCATCATCGGCACCTACGACAATCCGATCGCGCTCTCGGCGGGCGCCGGTCTGTCGCTCGCGACGGCCAGCGTCGCCGATTCGACCCACGCGTCCGGCATCGCCGCGACCTACACCGGTCACGCGACCGCGCCGATCGCGGTCACCGCGACCGGCGACGGCCACACCGCAACGACCACGCTCACCCCGGGCAGCGGCATCGTCCGCTACGCGCTCGGCAACGACGCGAACAACGATCTCTCCGGTTTCCCGGCCGCGATCGGTCCGGACGGTAAGTTCTACTACGGCACGTTCGGTCCGCGCATCTGCGTGAGCGGGATCTGCACCGGCACCAACGGCGGCGTCGGCCAACTCGATCCGGCGACCGGATCGTTCGTCGAGGTCCCGCTCTCGAGCTCCGTCACCGGCCTGTTCTTCACGCCGGACGGCGCGCTCTGGATCGCCGAAAGCTCGGCGAGCAAACTCGGGCGCATCATGCCGGCCAACTTCTCCGCGAGCGGTCTCGTCGAGACGCCCATGCCGAACGGCGGCAAGCCGCGTTCGCTGACGCTCGGAAGCGACGGCAACCTGTGGTTCACCGACACCCAGAACCGCAAGGTCGGCACGATCCCCACGGCCGGTCCCTACGTGACCGGCAGCATCACCGAGTACGCCGTTCCCAACGGACCGACGGGAACCGGCCGCTACCTGCCCCAGGTCGGAGGCATCACCAGCGGTACGGACGGCAACCTCTACGTGCCGGACTTCTACAACGGCGTGATCGACCAGATCACGACGGCCGGCGTCACCACCAATCAGTTCATCACGCCGGAAGAAGTGCGCTGGCATCCCCAGGGCGGCGACGGCTTCCCGCGATTCGTCGCGACCGGTCAAGACGGCAACATCTACGTCACGGCGTCCGGCCAGGGTTTCAACTTCCCCTACAACGGCTCGCTCGACGCGATGACCAACGCCGGGGCGTTCACCGGCATCCCGCTGCTCGGTTTCGCCTATCAGCCTGACTCGGTCGCCACCGGTTCGGCCGTGGTCGCGTTCTCGGATCTCGCGAACCAGTCGCTCGGGACCTACGTCCCCGGCGGTACGGGCCTGCGGGTCTACCCGACGACCGACGGCTACGGCTTCCAGACGACCGGCGACGCGCCCAACGGCGTGGCGGTCGCGTCCGACGGTTCGCCGTGGTACACGTGCTACGGCGCGACCGGTATCGCCGGTCAGGCGCTGTGCGCGGGCCATCTCGTGCTGACGTCCGCATGGAGCGTCCTTCCGGGCCGCACCATCGGCATCTACGGCACGGGCGCGCAGTCGTCGCAGATCCTCGGCATCGCCGAGAGCGGCAACAGCGGTCCGTTCACCTACGCGTCCTCGAACCCGTCGGTCGCGCAAGCCGCGTCGGTCGGGGATCATAACTTCACGATCACCGGCAATGCGGCCGGCACCGCCACCATCACCGTCACGGACGCGCACGCGCGCTCGGTGACGATCGCCGTCACGGTCACCGTGACCAACGGCACCGTCAGCAACTCCCCGAAGGTAAAGGTGTACTAGGATGAAGACGAATATCACGCGCACGATCGTCGCGTCGATCGGCCTCGCGTTCGCGGCCGCCGCTTGCAGCGGCGGATCCGCGGGCGTCACGCCGTCGGCCTCGCAGCCGGCCCCTTCGGGCACCCTGGGCAACGCGGTCTTCACCGTGAAGATCCCGCACCCGGCGACGTCGTCGACGGGCGATAAGCGCCCGGCCTACCTCACGCCGCAGGTCCAGGGCATCGACTTCAGCGTCTCGTCGAGCGACGGCACGCTGCCGTCGAGCCGCGGCTACTCGTTCTTCGCGCTCACGCCGCAGTCGACGTACTGCACGAACGGCCCGTCGGCGCTGACCTGCACCCTTTCGGTGCAGGCCTACCCCGGCAACGACTCGTTCGCGGTCACGACCTACGACCAGTCCAACCCGACGACGCTCAATCCGAACAACGGACAGTCGCACGTCATCTCGGTCGGCTACGTCACCGCCGCCATCGGCGCGGGCGCGACCAATGCGATCTCGATCGCCACGTCGGGCGTCGTCTCGACCGTGCTGATCGGTCTCGACCAACCGTATCCGGCCGCGGGCACGCCGCTCACCCAGCCCGTCCACGTGACCGGCGTCGACGCCGACAACAACGTGATCGTCGGCAACTTCGATTCGCCGCTCACGCTGACGGATAGCGACACCAGCGGCGTGACGACGCTCTCGACCGGCTCGATCGCGAGCTCGGGCGCGCCCGCGACGATGACCTACAACGGCGGGTCGCTCGGCGCGGTGGCGTTCATCAAGGCGACCACCACCAGCCCGGTCGACTACAACAACCGCGGCCCCTTCAACGCGCAGACCGGGTTCTATCCGGGCAGCACGTCGCTGTGGACCGCACCGCAATACCTGACGTTCGGCGGGGTCTCGTCGCCCGCGCAGAGCCTCGCCGTGAACGGAACGGCGTCTGCGTGGTCGTCGACCTCCGGCTGCGTCGGTACGGTCACGATCACCTCGACGCCGCCGACCTACACCGTCACCCCGGTCGCACCGGGCAAGTGCACGATGACCCTCACGTACGGCACCCCGCCGGGCGCCATCACGTCGGTCTCGATCCCGATCG
>JANWKW010000013.1 GCA_025451135.1 Vulcanimicrobiia bacterium
GCCGTTCCACGCCTGGTCGCCGGACGTCTACGAAGGCGCGCCGCTTCCGGTCACGGCCTTCATGTCGGTCGCGACCAAGGCGGGGACGCTGGCCGTGCTGGCCCGCTTCATCTATGCTGCGCTGCCGGGCGGCGTCGCGGACCGGTTGCTGCTGCCGATCTGGATCGTGGCCGGTATCTCGATGATCGCCGGCAACGTCGGGATGCTCGCGCAGCACGATCTCAAGCGGCTGCTGGCGTACTCCGGCATCGCCCAGGTCGGCTACATCCTCACGGCCCTGGCCGGCTCGACCGCGCTCGGACTGCGCTATGCGATTTACTACCTGGCCGCCTACACGCTGATGAACCTGGGCGCGTTCGCCGTCGCCGCGGTCCTCTCGAGCGACGCGGAAGAAGGCTCGCGCCTGGCGACGTACCGCGGGCTGGCGGAGCGCAAACCGTTGCTGGCCGCCGCCATGACGATCTTCTTGCTGGCGCTGGCCGGCCTGCCCCCGACCGCCGGCTTCCTCGGGAAGATCCTGATCCTCGAGACGGGCGCGTCCACGGGCTACTGGTGGCTCGGAGCACTGCTCGTGATCGGCACCGCCATCTCGCTGTTCGCCTATGCCAAGGTCATCCGGGCCATGTATACCCCTCGGGGCACGGGCGAGCGCACCGGATCGGCCGGCTACGAGGCGACCGGCGCGGTCCCACTGGCATGGGCGAGCGTGGCGATCTGCGCCGTCCTGGTGGTGGCGATGGCCTTCTACCCCCTCACGCCGAGCGCCGTTCTTCCGCTCGTCCGGTAGGTCGCTTAGGTTAAGAAAGAGGGTAAGCCTTCGTAAAGCGGCCCTAAGGGCCTAGCCAAGCGCTCCGCAAGTTTGTAGGGTGGTAGTCATGAGGCCGATGGGGTGGGCCTAGAACACTCGTTTGGAGGCTTTCACTTGATGTCCATTCGCATGTCGCTTCGCGCCGCTGCCTTGGTGGCGATCGTAGCCCTCGCGTCGGCACCCCTGGCGGCCAGCGCCGGCACGGCCACCAATACGCTGAGCGTGACCGCCAGCGTCGCCCAGAACTGCACCATCGGTGCTTCGACCATGGCATTCGGCTCGTACGACCCGGTCGTCGCGAACCTCTCGACCAACCTCGACCAGACCAGCACGATCAGGCTGACCTGCACCAAGAACGCCAGCGGCATCACGCTCGGCTTCGGCGCCTCGGCCAACGCCCCGGGCGGCTGCACGACGCCGGCTCGCTGTATGATCAGCGGCAGCGATTACCTGCAGTATCAGATCTACAGCGATTCGGGCCATTCGAACGCCTGGACGTCGGCGATCGCCGAGACGGTCACGGGCGGTACGACCACGCCGACCGACGTCACGATCTACGGGCGCATCCCGTCGGGTCAGGACGCCGCCGTTGGAGCTTCGTACGCCGACTCGGTCACCGCTACGGTCAACTTCTAAGAACCGGTGCGGACCATTCGTACGGCGGTCGCCATCGCGCTGATGGCGGCCTTGCTCTGGGTCGTGCCCAACGCGGTCTCGGCCGGAAGTTCGACCGGCACGCTCACGGTGACCGCGAGCGTGGCGCAGAACTGCATCGTCAGCAGCCCGACGCTCGCGTTCGGCGCCTACGATCCGGTCGTCGCGAATCTGTCGGCCAACGACGACCAGTCGACGACGATCGTGTTGACCTGCACCAAGGGCGCGAGCGGCATCACGCTGGGATTCGGCAACTCGGCCAACGCGCCGGCCGGCTGCACCGCCCCGCAGCGCTGTCTGGTCAGCTCCGGCCACTACATGAACTACCAGCTCTATAGCGACTCCGGACGGAGCTCCGTCTGGACGACGGCGATCGCTGAGACCGTCAGCGGCGGCGTCACCACGCCGACCAACGTCACCATCTACGGAAGGATCCCCTCGGGACAAGATGCGAGCATCGGCGCGGCCTACACCGATTCCGTCACGGCGACCGTCAATTTCTGATCGCCGGTCGCGTTGGGCGGTGCTCGCACTGGCGTGCGCCCTCCTCGGGGCTACGACCACGCACGCGCTCGCCCCGAGTGCGACCGTGATCGCGAAATGCACGATCGCGGGCGCCCTGCCCCTCGCGTTCGGCTCGTACGATCCGGTTGTCGCCAACCTGACGACGAATCTCGACGTGGCTCCCAACGCGCTCTCCATCTCGTGCACCCGCGGCGCTCCGAGCGTCACGGTCGCCCTCGATCTCGGCTTGCACGCCACCGGCTCGACGCGGCGCCTGTTGTCGGGGGCCGACTTCCTCACGTACGAGATCTACACGACGGCCGCGCGCACCACCGTCTGGAACGCGACGAACACCGTCTCCTACGCATCGGCGACGATGGCCGCCACCGGACTGCCCGTCTACGGACGGGTCCCGTTCGGACAGGACGCGACCGTCGGCGCGAGTTACACCGACACCATCACCGCGACGGTGAACTTCTGATGCGGCCCGTCGCCCGACTTCTAGCGATCGCGATGCTGGCGCTCGCGCCCGCGGGCGCCGAAGCGGCCAACGCGACGGGCACCCTCGCGGTGGTCGCCTCGGTCTCCGCCAACTGCCAGGTCGCGACCGGCGCCAACGTCGATTTCGGCACCTACGATACGGCCGTGCATCTGCACGACGGCCCGGTCGACGTGATCGCCCAGGCGGTCTCGATCGCTTGCACCAAGGACGCCACCGGGGTCTCGATCGCGCTCGATCGGGGCGAATATGCGCGCGGAAGCCATCGCGCTTTGGGGGGTGGCCCGGGCGCGGCCACGGTCGCGTACGACATCTATACGAGCCAGCAGCGCTCGACCGTCTGGGACACCGTCAACACGGTCGCCTACGCTCCCCGGACCAGCCGCGCCGTCACGATCCCGCTCTACGGACGGATTCCGGCAGGGCAAACGGTCGCGCCCGGCCGATATAGCGACGTGCTGCTCGCCATGGTGAACTTCTGAGGCGTTCCACCCGCACGCTGCTCGCCGGGACGATTCTCGCGGCGCTCGGCGGCATTGCGGCGGACGCCGGCGTCGCCCGGACCCCGATCCAGGTCGGGGTGACCGTCACCAAGCCATGCGAGATAGCCGCCCCCGCCTCGATCTCGCTGGACGAGTCGGGAAAGCCGCAACTGGCGCGTGGGGCTCTGGCTGCCGACTGCGGCGGGGTCGCACCCGAGGTAGCGGTAGCGGTCGACGTGTCGAAAGGAACCGGGTATGTGGTCTCGATCTCTTTCTAGGCGCGCGCGTACGCGCGCCGTCTCCCTGATCGCCGCGTGCGCCCTGCTCGCGCCCGGCGCGGCCGCAGCGGCGACGTTCTCGGTCGATCCGATCTCGGTGACGCTCGTCAAGGGCGACTCCAGCGCGACGATCGCGGTGGTCAATCAGAGCGGTGCGAAACTGCGGCTCCAGGTCACCGGCTTCGCGTGGACCCAGTCCACCTCCGGCGAGATCAAGCTCGCGCCGACCGACGACCTGGTGTTCTTCCCGCAACTCCTCAGTCTCGATCCCGGCGAGACCAAACGCATCCGCGTCGGCGTCACCTCGGCGCAGGGCGCCGCCGAGAAGACCTTCCGCGTCTTCATGGAGGAATTGCCGTCGCTCGCGAGCGTTCTGACGCCGGCCTCCGGCCCGCAGTTGACCATCCGCATGAAGATCGGCGTCCCGGTCTTCGTGCGTCCGCTCGGTCCGGCGACCGTCTCTGGGGAGGCGCGGAACGTGGCGGTCCGCGGCGGCTCGCTGCAGTTCGATATCGCGAATACCGGCAACGTGCACTTCTCGATCCAGGACGTGCGGATCGCGGCGAAGGCCGCTTCGGGCGCCGCGGCCTTCTCGCAGGACCTCAGCGGCTGGTACGTGCTCGCCGGCGAGACGCGTCACTATGTGGTCCCGCTCTCGAAGGATCGGTGCGGGTCGCTCGCCTCGCTGACGATCGCGACGAAGACCGACGCCGGATCGTTCAAGAACGCGTTCTCGAACGTCCAGAAGGACTGCTCCGCCGCCGCCCATCGATGAAGCGCGCGCTCGCGGCGCTCTTGGCGATCCTCACCTTCACCGGTGCGGCGCCCGTCGCGAGCCCCGGCACCCGCGTCTTCGTGACCCTGCGCATCAACACCATCGATCAGGGCGAAGCGGTCGCCGTCCTCGTCTCGCCGGATATCCTGATCCCGGTAGCGGCGCTTGAAGGCGCCGGCATTCGCGGCTTCAAGGGAACGCGTTCGACGATCTACGGCCAGGCCTACGTCTCGCTCGCGTCGCTCGCGCCCGACGTCACGTTCAAGTTCGACCAGGACGCGCTCGCCCTCGACGTGACCGTCCAGGCCGGGCTGCTGCCGCGCTCCACCTACGATCTCGGCGCGGGCCGCCCGACCCATCTCGAGTACGTCACCAGCGACTCCGCCTACCTCAACTACGCGTTGAGCGCGGCGCGCGGCGGCGTCTCGACCGGCTTCTTCGAAGGCGGCTTCACGCGGCCGGGCGGGGAGTTCTACTCGTCGATCAGCGCGGTGTCGGGTTCCTCGATCACGCGCGGATTGACCTATTTCGAACACGACGACCGCGCGACGGAGATCCGCCGCAGTTACGGCGACGCGCTGGTCGAGACCGGCGATCTCGGCGGCTCCGCCTTCATCGGCGGGTTCTCGAGCACGCGCGCGTTCGAACAGGACCCGTACGCGATCCACTTCCCGCAGCCGAGCATCTCGGGCGCGGTCACGTCGCCGTCGACCGCCGACGTCTACGTCAACGGCGTGTTGACCAATCGGATCACGCTCGCACCGGGCACCTTCGATCTGAGCCGCATCCCGGTCACCAACGGGAGTGCGAACACTACCGTGGTGGTGACCGACGCCTTCGGACGGTCGCAGACCTACGAGCAAGGCTATTACTCCAACGCCGCGCTGCTCGATCCGGGAACGTCCGATTTCGAATACGGCGCCGGGATGCTGCGCCGGTCCGCGTTCGCGATCGGGGACCACTACGCGGGCTTCGCCGCCGCCGGGCGCTACCGGGTCGGCCTGAGCAATACCCTCTCGGCCGGCATGCGGCTCGAAGCCGCGGCCCGGACGATCAGCCTGGGGCCGTCGGCGGATATCGGTCTGCCGATCGGCTTCCTCCATCTCGCGGCGGCCTACAGCCGCTCCGCCGGCGAGTCGGGGCGCGCGTTCTCGGTCGGATACAATTTCGTCGCGCCGCGCTTCGGCGTCGGAGCCGCGGTCGTCGGCGAGTCGTCGCGCTACGCCACCCTGAGCCAGGATCCGGATGCGGACCGCGCCCTGTTGGCGATCTCCGCGTTCGCGAGCCTGCAGGTCGGGCGCCGGTCGAGCGTCGGATTCCAGTACTTCCACCGGATCGACCGGGACACGGGAGCGGCCACCCAGACCGCGATCACCGACACGATGTCGATCGGACGCAGTTTGAGCCTGACCCTGATGGGCCAGCATGCGACCGGAGCCGAGGCGAGCGCGACCAATGCGATCTCGCTTGCGCTCAACGTGGCGCTCGGACGACGCAACCTGGTGGCATCCACCCAGGTAGGAACGGGCGGACCCGATACCGCCGTGCAGATCCAGCAAAGCCCGCCCGGAACTCACGGACTCGGCTACGTGGCGTCGGTCGATCAGGGACGAAGCACGGCCTTCAACGGCTCGCTCCAGTACCGCGGCTACGACGGCGACTACGGGTTCGATTATTCGCACGACGTGAACGGCGAAGCCGGCTACGACGTGCGCGCGTCGGGCGGTCTGGCCCTGATCGGCGGCGGCATCTTCGCCACCCGCCCGATCGACGACGCCTACGCGCTGGTAGACCTGCCCGGCCTCGGCGGCGTGCACGTCTATCTCAACAACCAGGATATGGGCAAGACCGACGCGCGCGGAAAGCTGCTCGTCCCGGGCCTGCTCGCGAACTACGGCAACCTGTTGCGCATCTCGGACGATGGCGCGCCGCTCGACGCGAGCATCCAGACGCTGGAGCGCACGATCGCCCCGCCGGTCCGCGGCGGAGCGGTGGTCACGTTCCCGGTGCGCCGCATCCGCGCGCTGGTCGGGAAGTTGCGGGTCCGCCTGCACGGCGCGCAGGTCGTGCCGGCATACGGCGATCTCAGCGTTGACGGTGGGGACGTGCATGCGGACTCGGCCATCGGCGACGATGGCGAGTTCTACCTCGAGGACGTGCCGACCGGGACCTACCGCGCGGTCATCACCTACAAGCAAGGCACCTGCGAGTTTTCCTTGAAAGAACCTGACGTGGCGGGCGTCCTCGTGAACCTCGGAACTTTGGAGTGCGTGGTACCGTGACGATGCGAAGCCTAGTCCTGCTCGGGGTCCTAACGACCCTCGGCCTCCTCGCGACCGGCGGGCGCGCGTTCGCGGCTGCCAGTTGTTCGATCACCGCGGCGACGATGCCGTTCGGCAGCTACGACGTCTACGGCGCGGCGCTGGCCGTCAGCGGATCGATCAGCATGACCTGCGTCACCGGCGGGAACCCCGCGCCGCACGCGACGCTGAGCTCCGGGAGCGGCACCATAGCCGACCGGTATATGACGTGCTCGTCGGGCGCCTGCCTGACCGGCTTTTCGACGGATCAACTACACTACAATCTCTACACGACCGTCGCACATGCCGCGATCTGGGGCGCGACCGGTGTGGCCTCGACGCCGGCCAACTGCAAGAACAGGTCGTGCGCGTGGACGATCTTCGGCCTCGTCCCGGCGGCGATCGGCGGCGGGACCAACGACGTCTCGGTCGGCGGCTACGCCGACGCGATCACGGTCACCGTCACGTACTGAACGGTGGGAGCGCGTTGGTTCGTGATCCCCGTCCTCGCCTTTGCCGGTTGCGTGCTGGCGGCTACCGGGCGAGCGAGCGCCGCCAAGTCCTGCATCGTCGACTCGGCCTCGATCAGCTTCGGGAGCTACGACGTCTATGCGGGTGCTCTCGCCGCGACGGGGACGATCGCGATGACGTGCACGTGGAGCGGAAAGGGTGCGGCGCCGGCGCCGTATGCCAAGTTGAACGCCGGCAACGGCACGGTCAACAAGCGCTACATGATCTGCGTCTCAGGTCCGTGCCTGAGCGGGTTTTCGGGCGACCGCCTGTTCTACAACGTCTATACCGATGCGGCTCATACGACCGTTTGGAAGAACGGCGCCGCGACCGGTGAAGCGTCGACCCCCGCCGACTGCAGCAATACGACCTGCAATTGGACGATCTATGGATTGATCCCGGCGGCGATCCCGGGCGGGACCAACGACGTCGCGGTGGGAGGCTACAGCGATTCGCTCTTGCTGACCGTCGCCTACTGATGTTTACACGCGCTTAACACGACAAAAGTAGATGCGTCGATTCTGCGCGCCTAAGAGAACCGCCAAGATTTTGTAAGAGCGGCCCGTTCGGCTGGACGCCGACCTGCGCCTTGGGTACTGTGGCTTTGAGGACTTGACGCAACGTATGAGCGGCGGGTCCATCGTCGTAGTACTTTTCGGAGGTCCAGCTGTGCGGCACATCGCTGTTTCCTTCGCCCTGGTTCTGGCCGTCGCGTCTTCGACGACGGCGATCGCCCTGGCGAAGCCCATCGTCCAACTCCATCTTTCCGGCGTCCTGGTGACGCGTTCGACCGACGGTCGCGAGACGACCACGCCGATCGAGAAGGTGACGCCCAAGAAGGGCGAGCTCTACCGTTATACGGTCGTCGCGTCGAACACCGGAACCGATCCGGCGTTCAAGCTCGTGACCAGAGAGAACATCCCCAACGGCACGGCGTTCGTCGCGGGCAGCGCGAGCAAGAGCGCCGGCGTCGCGATCGAGTACACCCTCGACGGAAAGATGTGGTCGGCGCAGCCGCTGATCACCGTGACCACTTCCAAAGGCCTCGTGCGCCGTCCCGCGGATCCGTCCGCGTATACGGCCGTTCGATGGATCGCCCCCAAGGTCGCGCCCA
>JANWKW010000014.1 GCA_025451135.1 Vulcanimicrobiia bacterium
CGCCGTTGGTCTTCGATCTGCTGGGCAAGCGCCGCGACCTGGCGAACACGCTGCTCGAGCAGAGCTCGACCGCGGGCGGGGTCGAGCTGCCGGCCGCGCGGTTGGCCGGCGTGCGCGCGCCGTTCCCGGCGCCCAAGTACGGCGAACGCAAGAGCGAGATCGTCCGGTTGATCCACCGGATCGAAGCGTTCGGCTGCATCGTCAAGGACATTGACCTCGGTCTGCTCGACTTCCCTTCGGTCCTCGACGGGCGGGAGATCTATCTGTGCTGGAAGGCCGGCGAGCCGCGTATCGCCTACTGGCACACAATTGACGAGGGCTTCCGATCGCGGAAGCCCATCGATACGTCGTCCTGAGACGTCCGAACGACGGCTCGTAAGGAGCGTTAGGCGGAAGCGGTGGCTTCGACCGGGAGAAAGTCCTCGGCCAGCCCCTGCAGGCGGACCTCGCCGAACTCGGCGGTGTAGGCGCCGCTCTCGAGACCGGTGATCTCGCCGATCTCCGGAAGGCCGGCGAGCTGGGGGATCTTCGCGCGGATCTCGTCGGGGATGCGGACCTTATCGCCGATCGTCAGACCGCCCTCATCCCAGAGCGCATTGAGCCCGCCGAGCAGCATCTCCAGCGGAATGCCGTAGTCTTCGCTTACCGCCCCGATGGTGTGGCTCTCGCTGATCGCGCAGTTCGAGCATCCGCCCAGGTGGAAGCGGGCGAAGACGCGTCGCGCGCCGGCATGCAATTTGAACGCTTGGTCGACGGTCATGTCGGGGGTGAATTGCTGGTCGCTCACGATGACTGTATAGACTCCTGTGGCCTGACGAGAGTTGCAGAGCACGCCTGTAAGCCGGATTCTGTCCCCTTGCGGGTGACGATCATCTATCTGGGGCACGCGTCGCCGCGTACCTCGGTGCGATCGCCGGTGTCGGACGGGCCGTCCGGTCTCCACGAGGGAGACGATCCCGCGATCTTGCTTCAGGTGGGGTTTACCCGGCGCTGCGTCTCCGCAGACCGCCCGTGAGCTCTTACCTCACGATTTCACCCTTGCCCGGACCCGAGGGTCCGAGCGGTTTGTTTCTGTGGCACTTTCCTTCGAGTCGCCCCGACAGGCCGTTAGCCTGCACCCTGCCCGGTGAAGCCCGGACTTTCCTCACCGCCCAGCGGCGCGATCGTCCGGCGTGCTCTGCCCGGGCAGTATACACCAAAACGGGCCCGCTCGCGCGGACCCGTCTCGGAGCGATCCGCCGTTCGCGGGGTTACTGCGTCAGCAGCCCGTTCGCGTCGAACGCGCCGAAGAACGCGGCCTTGGCGGTCGGCGAGATGCCGGGCGGCGGGCTGGTCGGGCTGAGCGATGCGGCCGGACCATCGACCAGGTACAGGGAGAGGTTGGGCGTGGTGCACGGGATCTGGTTGTTCGAACACGACGGCGAGATCTGGCCGGGCGTGGTCGTGACCGTCGCGTTGTTCACCGCATAGAGCGTGATCGGGGTGTTGGTCGCGCTCCCGGGCAGGCCTTGCGGGTTGGTCGCGCCGCCCACCGGCTGGGGCGTGCCGAGCGGGTTGTTGGCGGGCGACGCATTGATCGAATAGCCGAACTGGACGTTGGCCTGGTTCAACCCGAGCGCGGCCGCCGAGAAGGGCGATGCGTTGTGGAAATCCAGTGCGCCGCCGGTCGCCGGCGTGTTGTACGGCTGCTCGACGAACGTCTCGGCCACGATCGGACCGCCGCCCGGAGCCGGCGACTTCTCGCCGGTGACGACCACGGTGACGTCGCTGCCGGCGTTGACCGACATCGTGAACGAGTAGAGTCCGGCACCGGTATCGCTGCCGGGCGTGTAGAGGTAGATCGTGTGCGACCCGGTGCTTGCGGAGTGATACGTCGTCAGGTTGCCGTACGCGGCGCTCGACTTGATCACGTTGTTGTCGATGGCGATATCGACCGGCTGAAGGTCCGGCGATCCCATCAAGACGCGGATGTAGCCGTTGTTGGTGGCGCCGCCGAGGATGCTGCCGGTCGAGCCGTTGCAGGCGACGAGTGAGAGCGCTGCGGCGCAGGCTGCGACGAGCGTGCGCGCGTGGTGAAGAGGTCGTTGCATGGAGCGGTCCTACCCGAAGCATCGCACGCGGTACACGTAGCGATAGCATGCTTTAAGCGAGGTCTAACCGCCGAGAAAGAACGAACGCCCGGCCGTTTTTAGGCCGGGCGTTCTTCGAATGGTGGAGGATAGGAGACTCGAACTCCTGACCCCTTGCATGCCATGCAAGTGCTCTACCAACTGAGCTAATCCCCCGCGGCCGCGCGGTTCGCGGCGACCGGGCCTGATTCTCGGACCCCGGTTCGAGTCCTTCACCGCATCTCGAGCGCGTCCTCGTCGATGCGACCTATGTCGGCCAGGGACGTCGGGCGTCTGCGGCTCGTCGAGGGCGGAGCGCGCGAACGCGTCGAAGCGGCCCCGTCTATGAACCACCGATTGGTACGGATGCTCGGTGCGGTCGGCATCGTCGCGGCGATCGCTTCGGCGCCGGCGGCGGCCAAGGCCGACGACGCCTGCTGGAAGATGGTCGACGGGGCGATCGCGCATCGTGCCGCCGCCGTCGTGCCCGCCTTCGTGCGTTACACGGTCAAACGTTCGATCGCGCATCGCGGCGGGTTGCCGCTCGTCACCGAGCAGCACGTCGTCTTCCGCACCGCCGACGGCGCGGCGCAGGTGGTCGACAGCCTGTACGGCGATGCGGTCCGCTACACGTATCAACTCGAGCCGGGGCCGCCCTTCGTCGGACCGCCGGTCCGCGACGACGCCGGCGACGGCGGGCCCGCGATCGCGACCGTCCACGCGCACGCCGGCAAGGCGTGCGACGATCTCGGCGCCGAGACGGTCGCCGGCGTTTCGACCGAGCATCTGCGCATAACGCCGCACAAGGCGGGCGGTCCCGGCATCCGCGATCTATGGGTCGCCGCCGATGGCGAGATCTGGCGGGCCGTGGTCGCGCAGTTCCTGGACGGTGCGTCGCTCGCGGGCCTCAACGGGAGCATCCTGTTGGCGTGCACGATCGACGTCCGGGCGGTCGGGCATCAGGCCGTCGTGTCGAGCGTGCGCTTCAGCGACCACGATCTGGCGCTCGAAGGCGAGTACGTCTTCAGCGGCTATACGTTCTCGTCCGAGGCGCCGGCCGGCTCGTTCCCGCCGTAGGTCCCGGACGGCCGGGCGGCGCCCGGAGGCAAGATCTGGAGACGAACGGATTCGAACCGATGACATCCTGCTTGCAAAGCAGGCGCTCTACCAACTGAGCTACGTCCCCGAGCGACCCGCATTTTTCCGCGGTCACGGCGGGTTCTCCCCCAGCGTTAGGGAGGTATCGTGCTGGCAGGCCTGATGGTGCTCGCACTGAGCGGGCAACCGTGCTGGGACATCTACGACGAGGCGTTGCGCCACCGCGCCGCCGCGCCCCACCCTCGCTACGTGCAGTACGATATGCGCACCGCCATCGAAGAAGACGGTTACGATCTGGTGGCCGCCCGTTCGACCGTCCGCTATCGCGAAGACGGGTTGGCGCGCGTCGAAGACACCCGCTTCCAGAACTATTCGTGGGTGACGGACCACGTCGAACCGGGGCCGCCCGAACTCGGGCCGTACGGCACCGATCGCTCCGCCTGGCTCCCGCTCGACGAACCGGGCATGCCGCTCGTGATCGCGACGGTCCACCGTCGCGGCTCCGCCGAATGCACGGATCGCGGGCTCGAGAATTACCGCGGGCATCTGGTCTACCATCTCGCGCTCACGCCGTACGATCCGACGCGGCCGTCGCTCAAGGGCCTGTGGGTCGATGCGAGCACGTCGGAGATCTGGAAAGTGCTGGTGAGCGGGACGCTCACGATGATCAACGCGCAGCCGATCGTCGATCCGACCGTCGACTTCGAGGTCGAACTCGCACCCGAAGGTCCGTACGTGATGGTCGATCACGTGACGTTCAAGTACCGCATGCCGGTCTTCTCGCAGTACTCCGATTTCTTCGGCGAGTACTCGATGTCGAACTTCCAATATCCGGCCACGATGCCGGCCAGCATGTGGGCGCTCTCGAATCACGACGCGGTCTGATCGTTCGCGCGGCGGGGACAGCGAAGCCCCCGTCGTCTCCGGCGGGGGCTTGCGATACGTGGTGGGCCATCCTGGGCTCGAACCAGGGACCTCATGCTTATCAAGCATGCGCTCTAACCAACTGAGCTAATGGCCCGGGACGCAGAGAGTATAACATGGGGCGCAAGTCCCCCTCTCCGCTTTTCCGGCAGGCGGAATTTCCGTTAGATCATCTCGATCCATTTGTGGAGATAGCCGTCTTCGGCCTTGAGTTGCGCGAGCATCATGTCGCGCAGGGCGTCGGCCTCGCGTTGGAGTTCGGCGCGCTCTTCGAGATCGAAGTCGAACCGGGCGCGCCGGAGCGCCAGCGCCCGCATCTGGGCTCCGGCCGGATCGTCGGGGGCCGGCCCCGGCGCGGGTCCGGGCTCCGCCCCGGCGTCGGCCAGCCGCGGGACGGGAGCCAGGGGCGCGCTCACTCGCCGATGCTCTGGATGAACTTCTTGGTGACGGCGTTGTCTTCTTTACGCTGGGTCATCTCGACGTCGCGCAGGGTGTTGATCTGGCGCATGTTCTCCGATCGCTCGTCCATGGCTTCGTCGAACATGGTCGACTGGACGCTCATCTGCTCTTGGTGCTGCATCTGCTGGGCGTAGAGGCCCATCTGGAACGCCTCGTCGGCGCTGTTGAGGCCCTGCATGGCGGCGGACCCGACCGCGTTGCCGGCGGCGCCCCCGAGGGCGCCGATGGCGGCCGGCGCCAAAGCTGCGAGAAATGACATGACGGGAGTCCTTTCGTCTAATCGGAGGGCTGGACGTCGCCGAGGAGGGCGGCGAAGGGGTCGGCATCGGACGGCGGCGCGAGGTCGCGGTAGGAGCGGCGGTGGTAATCGGCCAGGGCGTTCACGGATCCGAGGGTGGCCGGCCCCTCGGCGATGGCCTCGCCCAGCATCGCTGCCGGGTCGGGCGCCGGGCATGCACCGGCGTTGCCGCCGCCGGCCCCATCGCCGGCGATCCGCCGGTAGTGACGCATCACGGAGTCGGCGTAGCCGAGCACGCGGCCGTCCTTCCAGCGGGTGGTCGTCCCGCGGGCATGCGGGTCGCCGGCGTTATATGACGAGAGAGCCGCGTGGACGTCCCCGCGGTTGCGGTCCAACAAGCCGCGCAAGAGGTGGGCGGCGTACCGGGCGTTGGCCGCCGGCTTCATCGCGTCGGCGGTCCGGGCGAAGGCATGCCAGCGGTCGTCGATCTGGAAGACCCCGTGCCCGTGGCCGCCGTCGCCGACGATATTGGCGCCCGCGTCCGTATCGGGCCCGCCCGTCTCCTGAGCGGCCACGGCTGCGAGTAAGGTCGGATCGAGGTGGTTCCGGGCGGCGGCCGCGGCGATCTCCGGCGCGAAGGCCACCCCGCGGGCGGCCAGGTCGGTCGAGGCTGGAACATTCATGGCGTCCGTCCATCCCTCAGACACCTCCGTTTGACAAGCCCCCTGGGGGGCTCTACAATGGCTGAGACTTGAAAGGGGCCCCATGGCGGGGCCCCGATATGTTTCGATGGCTATGGTTCAAACGCACAAGGTCGATATCGGCGGTCTGCTGGCCGGAAGCGGGCAGCGCATCCTGGTCGACGACGTCGTCGCGCTCGAACCGTTCGAAGGTCTTGATTTCCCGCGGCCGGCCTCGGTGCACCTGGAGGTGCGCTCGGCGGATCGCTGGCTCGAGATCTCCGGGGAAGTCGAAACGGAAGTCCATGGCGAGTGCGATGCCTGTTTGGACGACGTCACGCGCGAGATGCGCGTCGACATCGACGAACGGATCGATCCGTCGGTCGCCCGCGAGGACGATCCGTTCGGAGAAGGTAACGTCGTGACGGGGAACCGTCTGGACGTCGCGGACCTCGTCCAGCAAGTACTGCTCAGCGCGTTACCGCTCGGGCTCCGGTGCAAGGACGATTGCGCGGGGATGTGCGGGACGTGCGGCACAAATTTCAACACGGGCGGTTGCTCGTGTATCATCGGAGACGATCGTGGCTAACCTCAAATGGAAGACACCGCGCAGCAAGACGCGCAGCCGCCGTGCGGCCAACTGGAAGCTCAATCCGGTGACGACGGTGGAATGTCCGCAGTGTCATCAGGCCAAGCTCCCGCATTTCGTGTGCGGGTCGTGCGGGACGTATAACGGCCGTCAAGTCGTCGCGATCAAAGACGATCACGCCGGCCACTCGCACGGCTAAGCGTTGAGCGCGACCGGCGTAAAGATCGCCGCGGTCGGACGCTACGCGCCCGAGCGCATCGTCACGAACGCGGACTTCGAGAAGACGCTCGAGACGTCCGACGAGTGGATCGTCACGCGGACGGGCATGAAACGGCGTCACTACGCCGCGCCGGAGCAGGCGACCAGCGATCTGGCGATCGCCGCCGCGCGCGACGCGTTGTCGCGCACCAACCTCACCGCGCAGGACATCGACTGCTTCATCGTCGCGACCGCGACGCCGGATTACCCGTTCCCCGCGACCGCCTGCATCGTCGCCTCCGCGCTCGGCGCGATCGACAAGCCCGCCTTCGATATCGAGATCGCGTGCAGCGGCTTCATCTACGGGCTGACCGTCGGCTCGAGCCTGGTCCGCGCCGGGGTCTATCGCCGGGTCATGCTGATCGGTGCGGAGACCCTCTCCAAGATCACCAACCAGAAGGACCGCGGCACCGCGATCCTGTTCGGCGACGGCGCGGGCGCCGTGATCCTCGAAGCCTCCGAGACGGATTCGTTCCTCTCGTCCGAGCTCGGATCCGACGGCATGAAGCCGGAACTGCTGCAGGTCGCCATCGGCGGCTCGCGCCGGGCCGCCGACGCGGCGGCGCTCGACGCCGGCGAACAGTTCATCAGGATGGAAGGCCGCGAAGTCTTCAAGTTCGCGGTCACCAAGATGATCGACGCGACCGACGTCGCGCTCCGGAAGGCGAACCTCGAGAAGGGCGATCTGGACTTCCTGATCCCGCATCAGGCCAACCGCCGCATCATCGATGCGGCCGCGAAATATCTGGAGATGCCGCCGGAGAAAGTCCTCGTGAACATCGAAGAGTACGGCAACACGTCGGCCGCCTCGATCCCGCTCGCGCTCTCGGAAGCGCTCGACGCGGGACGCATCAAGGACGGCGACACGATCGTCTTCGTCGGCTTCGGCGGCGGCCTCTCGTGGGGCGCGGTCTGCTGGAAGTGGGTCGCCTGATGGCCTTGCGCGTGGGCGTGGTCTTCCCCGGACAGGGTTCGCAGGCGGTCGGCATGGGCGTCGACGCGGCCGAGAACGCGCCGGCCGCGCGCGAGCTGTTCGACCGCGCGGCGAGCGTGCTCGGGTACGACCTGCTCGAGCTCCAGCGCACCGGTCCCGACGAGAAGCTCCGCGAGACGCTCTACAGCCAGCCCGCGATCTTCGCGACCAACGTCGCGCTCTACGCGGCGGTCGGCGCGTCGCTGCAGCCCGTCGCCAGCGCCGGCCATTCGTTCGGCGAGCTGTGCAGCCTTACCATCGCGCGATCGCTGACGTTCGACGAGGCCCTGCGGATCGTCGACGAGCGCGGAAAGGCCATGCAGCACGCGGCGGATCTCGCGCCGGGCGGCATGTCGGCGGTGCTCGGCCTGGAGGCCGAACAGGTCCGCGCGGTCGCTGAATCCGTCTGCCTCCAACACGGGCTGCGCGTGCAGCTGGCGAACTTCAACTCGCCGACCCAGATCGTGATCAGCGGCGACCTCGAGGGCGTACGGATCGCGGGCGAAGCGATGCTCGAGGCCGGCGCCAAGCGGGTCGTCCCGCTCAACGTGTCGGGCGCCTGGCACAGCGCGCTGATGGAGCCCGCCCTGGAGCGCTACCGCGCGGCCGTCGAATCGGGCGACTTCCAACTGCCGGCCTTCGACGTGATCAGCAACGTCGACGCACGGCCGTACCGCGACGTCGCGGCGATCCGCACCAACCTGGTGCGCTCGATCACCGACGAGGTCCGCTGGCACGAGACCGCCGTCAAACTGCTCTCCTACGGATTGGACCTGGTCGTCGAGTTCGGCGCGAGCCCGGTCTTGGGTCCGCTGATGAAGCGCCTGCCGAACGCGCCGGACGTCGCCAACGTGAGCGACTTCGGCGGCGTCGCGAAACTGCGCGCTCGGCTCGACGAGGCGTCCGCATGAGATTCGACGGCAAGGTCGCGCTGATCACCGGCGCGAGCCGCGGCATCGGCCGCGCGATCGCTATCGAATTCGCGCGCGACGGCGCGGACGTGGCGATCGCCGGGCGCGACACCGCGGCGCTCGAAGAGGTCGCCTCCGCCTGCACGGCCGCGCGCCCGGGCGCGCGCGTCACGCGGATCGTCGCCGATGTGGCCGACCAAGCGGCAGTCGACGCGTTCGTGGCCGAGACGCTGGCCGAGTTCGGCCGGATCGATATCGCGGTGGGAAACGCCGGGCAATCGATCGATTCGCTGCTGATGCGGCTCAAGGCCGAGACCATCGACACGATGCTCGACGTGAACCTCAAATCGGCGTTCTACCTGCTGATGGCGGTCACCAAGCCGATGATGAAGCAGCGCGCCGGCGCGGTCGTCCTGGTCTCCTCGATCGTGGGCCTTTCCGGCAACGCCGGTCAGGCGGCCTACGCCGCCTCGAAGGCCGGTCTCCTGGGCCTGGCCAAATCGGTGGCGAAGGAGTTGGGTTCGAGGAATATAAGAGTCAACGCCGTCGCCCCGGGACTCATCGAGACCGCGATGACCGGAAAGATGCCGGAGGCCGCCCGCGAGCAGATGCTCAAACAGATCTCCCTTGGCCGGCCCGGAACGCCCGAAGACGTGAGCGGCGTCGTCGCGTTCCTGTGCTCGGATGCCGCAGCCTACGTCACCGGTCAGACGCTCGTCGTCGACGGTGGCGTGTTGATGTAAGCCTCGCCCACCCCACTCGAAGGAGAGTTATGTCTGCCACTACGTTCGATCGCGTCAAGAAAATCATCGTCGAGCAGCTCGGCGTCGATGAAGCCGAAGTCACGCCCGAGGCGTCCATCACCGACGACCTGGGTGCCGATTCGCTCGATCAGGTCGAGTTGGTGATGGCGTTCGAGACAGAGTTCAACATCGACATCCCGGACGAAGAAGCCGAGAAGATCAAGACCGTCGGCGACGCCGTGAAGCGCGTCGAGGAGGCCGGCGCCGCTACCGCGTAGCGCCCATCATGTTCGATCAGCTGAGCGACCGGCTGGGCGCGATTTTTTCGCGCCTGACCGGGCGCGGCCGCCTCGGTGAAGACGACGTCAACGACGTGATGCGCGAAGTACGCATCGCGCTGCTGGAGGCGGACGTCTCGCTGTCCGCCGCCAAGGCGTTCGTCGCGCGCGTCAAGGAGACGGCGCTCGGCGCCGACGTCTTGGCCTCGCTCACGCCCGCCCAGACGATCGTCAAGATCGTGCACGCGGAACTGGTCGATCTGTTCGGCGGAGCCCAGGCCCGCCTGCAGTTCTCCGACGCTCCGCCGTCGGTCATCATGATGGTCGGCCTCCAAGGCTCGGGGAAGACGACCCAGACCGGCAAGCTCGCCCTGCGCCTCAAAGAAGGCGGCCGCCGCAGCCTGCTGGTCGCCGCCGACGTCTATCGTCCGGCCGCGATCGCGCAGCTCCAGACGCTCGGCAAGCAGATCGATCTGCCCGTCTTCGAGGCCGGTCAGGGCGACCCGGTCAAGATCGCGCGCGATGCCGTCGCCGAGGCCAAGCGTCTGGGCATCTCGACGGTGATCGTCGACACGGCCGGCCGCCTGCAGATCGACGACGGTCTGATGGACGAGCTCGACCGCATCAAGGCCGCGGTCGATCCGAAAGAGATCCTGTTCGTCGCCGACGCGATGACCGGTCAAGAGGCCGCCAACGTCGCCAAGGGGTTCCACGACCGCCTCGGCATCACGGGCGTGATCCTCACCAAGATGGACGGCGACACGCGCGGCGGCGCGGCGCTCTCGATCTTCTCCGCGACCGGCGCGCCGATCAAGTTCGTCGGCGTCGGGGAGAAGCTCTCGGCGCTCGAGCCGTTCTATCCGGACCGCCTGGCCTCGCGCATCCTCGGCATGGGCGACGTGCTCACGCTGATCGAGCGCACCCAGAGCGTGTTCTCGGAGGAGCAGGCGAAGAACCTCGAGTCGCGCCTGCTCAAACAGCAGTTCACGCTCGACGATTTTCTGGAGCAGCTGCGCCAGGTGAAGAAGATGGGGTCCATGGGCGAGCTCATGAAGATGATCCCCGGTCTCTCCCGCGCGCTCCCCAAAGATTTCGACATTCCCGAAAAAGAAGTAGGGAAGGTCGAAGCGATCATCTGCTCGATGACGCACCGCGAACGAGCCAATCCGTAGATCCTCAACGGGTCACGCCGCAAGCGCATCGCGCTCGGCAGTGGCACGCAGGTCGCGGATGTCAATCGTCTCGTGAAGCAGTTCGACGGTGCCAAGCAGATGATGAAGCAGTTCGGCGGCAAGAAGGGGCGCATGCCGCGCCTTCCGGCCGGTATGCTGGGCCGCTGAATCAGAGACGACCTCAACCAAAAGAAACACAGGACAACATGGTACGTATCAGACTCCGCCGCATGGGCGCCAAGAAACAGCCGACCTATCGTTTCGTCGTGGCCGACGGCCGCTCGCCACGCGACGGCAAGTTCATCGAGATCCTCGGTCACTACAATCCGCGTACCGAGCCTCGAACGATCGAGGTCGACGACGTCAAAGCCAAGGAATGGCTCGCCAAGGGCGCCCAGCCCAGCGAGACCGTCCGCCGTCTCTTCGCCGAGAAGGGCATCATGGAACGCGGCGTCGTCTCCACCGCGAATCGCGCGCCGAAGAACAAAAAGGACTCGTAATGAGCGCGTTCGATGACGAGTTCGGCCTCTTCGGCGACGAAGGGGGCGAAGCGGAGCGCACCTCGACTCTCGGCGCGCGCAAGATCTCGTCCAAGAACGACGCCGGCAGCGGCGTGGAATCCGAATCGGCGCCGCGTCGCAGCGGCACCGGTCCTCGCCCGCCGCGTCCGAGCGGGACCGGGGCAGGCGGAGGCGGCCGGCGCAACGATCGCGATCGCGACCATCGCGAATCGCATCTGCCGGCCGACCCGGTCGCGTCGGCGAAGCGCGCCAGCGGCGTGCTCGAGTTCCTGGCCAAGAAGCTCGTCTCCAAGCCGGACGAGGTCAAGGTGGACCTGTTCGCCGACGAGGACGGACGCCCGGTCGTCGAACTGGTCGTCGATCCCGACGACCTCGGCAAGGTGATCGGCCGGAGCGGACGCGTCGCGCAGGCGCTGCGCACGATCGTCCGGGCCACCGCCGAGCAGCGGATCGCGGTCGACATCCTCGACAGCGAAGAAGCGGCCGAGACCGGCGACGAGGACGGCGACGAAGCCGAAACCGATGGCTGATCTGCCGGTCGGCCGGCTCGTCGGCCTGTTCGGCATACGCGGCGAACTCAAGTGCGATCCGTCGGGTGCGGGTCGCACGCTTTTGTTGCGCGGCGCGACCTTCGCGTACGCGATGGCCGACGGATCGCGTCGCGACGTGACGCTCGCGAGCGTGCGCGAGCACAAGGGACGCTACGTCGTCGCGCTCGCGGGCGTGGAGAGCGCCGATGCGGCGCAGGCGTACGTCGGCGGGACCTTCTACGCCCCGCGCGAGCTGGTCGAGCGCGAACTCGACGACGGCGAGTATCTCGACGTCGATCTGATCGGCTGGTCCCTGTTCGCGCCCGACGGCACCGTGCTCGGCAAGGTCGAGGACGTGCGCCACTATCCCTCGAGCGATATGCTCATCGTCGGCGGCAGGATGGTCCCGATGGTGAAGGCGTTCGTGCGCGGGATCGATCCGGGAGACAGACGTATCGACGTCGATCTGCCGCCCGGCCTCCTCGACGACGGCGCCGAGGAGGCTTAAGCGCTCCTTACGAGTTGGCCGGATGGTCCTTCGCGTATGCGTCCACGGCCGCGTCGATCGCGCCCTTGATCGAGCCGGCCTTCGCGGGCTCGCCGGTGTAGAGGGTCGCGCCGAAGCACGTGTATACGATCAGCGTGAACGTGCTGTCGGTCCGCCCGCCGAACCTGCCGGCGTGCGCTTGCGAGAGCGTTCCGGTCGCGACCGTGGCGTTGCGGTTGGATCCGCAGATGGCGCTGGCGTTCTTGCCGCCGTCGACGCCGGTCGCGGCCGCGGCGGTCTGGAAGTAGCGGTCGAGCGTCGGCCGGAGAAGCCCGGTCGCCTCGGCCAGTGCCGCGGCGCCGGCCGTGCCGCCGACCGGCGAGACGATCGCGACGCGGCTCGGCTTATCGGCCTCGGCGACCACCGTGTGCGGTCCCGGCTGCGCGGCGCGGTTGTGGTGGAAGATGCCGAAGAGCGATCCGATCCCGCCGAGCGAGACCTGCGCGCCTTGGCTCGCGGAGGGCGCCGGCGTGGACGCTTGGGTGGTATCGGCCGCGACGGCCGTCACGCCGGAGCGGTCGAACATGACCTGGCGCGCGACGAACGCCTGGGCGGATGCGTCCTGGGCCGTGAAGATCTGCGACGTCTTGGTGTAGACCATGATCCCGCTCTGGACGCTGACCACTTGCATGACCAATGCGGCGCCGTCGCCGACCGGCGTCAGGTACCCGCTGATATAGTAGTCGGCTTTGAGCGCGCGTGCGTTGGTGAGGAAGTCCGTCCGCTTGATGCCGTTGGGCGTCGGGAGGACCGTGAGTCCGCCGGCCGAGACGAACTGCTGGTCGAAGATCTGGGCGATGGCGTTGCCGGCGTCGGCTTTGAGCTCGCCGCTGACCTCGAACGGATACACCAGCACGGCCGGCGCGAACAGCGGCGGCGGCGCGGTGCTGGTCGCGAGCGGCACCGGCGACGGCGTCGGAGCACTCGGCGCGCCGGCGATCGCCGCATTGCCGGCGCCCACCAGCGCGAAGGCGCAGCAGACCGCGAAGGCGGCGGCGGCGAGGCGGAACGAACCGGGTCGAGACAAGACGAACTCCTTCGTGGACGGGGAAGCCTTACGGTGAGCTAACGAACGCGCGAAGCGCTTCGTTCGTGTCGGCGGGGGACTCCGCCATCGCCAGATGCCCGGCACCGTCCAGTATTCGCATCCGGGCTCCCGGCATCCGGTCGGCCAGCATCTGCCCGAAGCGGACCGGGGTCATCGCGTCGCGCTCGCCCGTCAGGACGAGGACCGGCACGCGCAGGGCGGACGCTCGCTCGCCGATGTCCCAGGCGTCGCAGGCGCGGAAATCCGCCAACGTCCGCGCCTGGCCCACTTCCTCGAACTGTCGCCGCGCGCTCGCTGCGCGCGCGGGGGTCGGCTCGGCGTAGAGCGCCGCCGGCATGGCCTCGACGAATGCGTCGAAGTCGTTCTCGGCCGCGGCCAGCGTCGACGCGGCCACGCGCAGTTTCGGCGCGCACCCGATCGCGATCAGCGCGGCCGGCCGCGCCCCGGCGATGACCGCCTCGAGCGCGACCGCGCCGCCCATCGAGCTGCCGACCCGAGCGTACGGGCCGTCGATGGACGCGAGCAGCGGTGCGAGCGCACCGGCGACGTCTGCGACGCTCGACGCACCCGGCGCGAGCGCGTGGAGGTCGGGACCGATCGCGTCCGGGAACGCGGCTCGCTGCGCCGCGAAGACCTCGGGCGTGCAGCCGGCCCCGTGGAGGAAGACGAACGTCACGTCGGGTTATCGTGCCGGGCGACGGGTGCCAAGGTGTCGACCATCGTCGGTACCTCGAACGATCCGTGTTCGGAGGCCCACGCCGTGCAGTACTCGGCGCCGAACAGAAAGATCGAGCCGACCAGGTAGAACCACAGCAGCAGCACTAGCGGCGCGGAGAGCGCGCCGTAGATATGCGTGAAGTCGACGCGCACGGTGTATTGCGCGAACGCGAACTGCACGAGCGGCCACACGCACGCCACCAGCGTCGCGCCGGGAACGCCGAAATGCCACTTCAGCTTGCGATTCGGCAAGAACGCGTAGAGCGTCGCCGTGACCACGAAGACCAGTCCGAGCGAGATCAGATAGGCCGCCACCTGTCCGATATGGCCGCCGTCGGGGACGTGATAGACGAACAGGCCGATCTGCAGGACGATCGGCAGCGCCATGGCGACCAACAGCAGCACGCCCATCGCCGGCAGCATCACGATCGCGAGCGCGATATCGTGCAGCAACGGACGTCCTTTCGGCACGCCCAGGGCCCGGTCGAGCGCGTACGTCAGCGCCATGAACAGATTCTTTCCGGACCAGATCAGGAAGACGGCGGCGACCAGGCTCGAG
>JANWKW010000015.1 GCA_025451135.1 Vulcanimicrobiia bacterium
CGAGATATGTCCCGGTATATCGTGCCATCTTTTCCGTATCGATCATCACGCCGTCGATCCTCCACGACGTCTCGCTCGTGGCGCCGTTCAGCGTGACGACGAGCGGCACGGTGACGGCACCCATGACGAATGCGCACCGCCCGGGCCGACCGCCGGAAAGGTCTTGATGGTCCGGGCAGACGGCACGTCCGAGAGGAAGGTCCGGAAACGTCTCGTGCATCTCCGTCGGTAGCTTCTGGTCGATCGCACGCTCGAGATCGCTCGCGACGGCGTCGTTCCCGCCCACGTCCACGCGAATGCATCCCGACAAAGCAAAAATGCTCCCGCATACGAGGAGCACAGAGGCGATGATACCGGGAATTCGGAGAGGGGGAGATTCGAACTCCCGAGACGCTTTCACGTCTGCTCGCTTTCCAAGCGAGTGCATTCGACCACTCTGCCACCTCTCCAAGACGTGCAACGGCCCCCGGGCCGATTGGCTTTTCGGGGGCCGATTCCTTGGCTGCGGACGAAGGCTAGTGGCCGTGGCCTCCGTCGCCGTCGTCGTCGTCACCGTAGTGGTGTCCGCAATCCTTGTGATTCCCGCGGTCGTCTTCGTGGCGATCGCGGTCGTGACCGTCGCGGCCGTGCTTGTCGTTATCCTTGGCGCAGGGAGCCGGGCTCGGGCTCGGGCCGCCCGGGACCACGGTCGTCGTGGCGATCGCGACGTAGAACGTATAGGACGTGCCGAGCGAGTACGACAGGCCGGGGGACGTGGCGGGGAAGATCAGGTTCGCGCCGTCGATCGAAGCGGGTCCGGTGACCTGCATCGCGGTCGTGCTGGTCCCGGCGTAGGCGACGATTACGCAGTTCGAGACCGGCAGGTTGGTCGGCGTCGGCGTCGGCGGCGGCGTCGCGGAAGCGGTGACGGCCGCCTCGCGCTTGCCGGCCGCGACCGGCTGCGGCGTGGTCGCGGCCGGAACCGCGCAGGTCATGGGGACGGTGAACTGATCGGTCTTCAGCAGGCCGGTGTTGAACGGCGTGAAGGTCGGCGCGACCGAGACCGACGTGACCAGGAAGTCGATGACGCCGCTGCCCGCATAGAGCGCGAGCGGGCGGATGTTCTGGTAGGTCGTGACGGTCGTACCGCCGCCGGAGGTCGGAGAGGGCGAGGGGGCCGGGGTGCAACCGTCGTGGCCGCCCTTGTGGCTGTCGCAGTCGCCGTCGTGGTGGTCGCCGCCGCCGGCCGTCGTAACCGACGGAGCGCCGGTCGAGGAGCTGGACGAGGCCGCGCCGCCGGAGCCGCCGGGAACCAGGCCGCTGCCGGCGCTTCCGCCGCAGGCGACGACGCTGCCCAGCAAGACGAAGCCCGCGAGAACGGCGAGGATTTGACGGTTCAGAGCACGTGGCACAGAGAGTGATCCTTCCGAAGACAAAGAAAACGCGCCGATCCGTGACGCGATGCCTTCGTTCGTTCAGGAAGAGGTCGCGCCTTTAGGCGACCGTCAAGCTCGCGCGAAGAAGAGATTAAGAAGCCTCGAGCGCGGACGATTCGGCGGCTGCGGCCTCGACCATCAGCTCGAAATCGGCCGGCGGGAGGGCCCTGGCATAGAGGAAGCCTTGAGCGTACTCGCAGCCGCAGTCCCGCAGGAAGTCGGCCTGGGCCTGGGTCTCGACCCCCTCGGCGTGGACGGTCATCCCGAGCGAATGGGCCATCGCGATGATGGCCGAGACGATCGCGAGGTCGTTCTCGTCGCTCGGGATATCCCGGACGAACGACTTGTCGATCTTGAGCTTGTCGATCGGGAGCTTCTTGAGGTAGGAGAGCGACGAGTATCCCGTCCCGAAGTCGTCCAGCGCGAGCGAGATGCCCAGTTGCTTGAGCTGGCGCATGATGCCGATCGATTCCTCGGCGTCGTGCATCGCGACCGTCTCGGTGATCTCGAACTCGAGGTGCGTACCGGCCAGGCGCGCGAAGCGCAGCGCGTCCTCGATCGACTTGATCAGATTGTGGTGGGCGAACTGTCGGGCAGAGAGATTGACCGCGAGCTTGAAACGCGGTCCGAAGCGGTCGTGCCAACGGCGCATCTGCTCGGCCGCACCGCGCAGGACGTAGTCGCCGAGATTGATGATGAAACCCGATGCCTCGGCCTGCCCGATGAACGTATCGGGCGACGCGTAAGCCGGGTCGCGCTGCTCCCAGCGCAGGAGTGCTTCGACGCCGACGATCTTATTGGTCGAGAGCGAGACGACGGGTTGATAGTAGATACGGAACTCGTCGTTCGAGAGCGCATTGGAGAGTCGTTGATGTATCGGCAGTCGATAGCTCACACCGCGATGGGCCTTCCCGTCGGCCCGCACGCGTCCCTACCGGATTGGAGGTCGCCGGGGAACCCATCGACAAAAGCAAGCGTTCCAAGGGGGATGGCTGAGATGTCTCGACCCGGCTTATGGAGCCGCTGGTTCGGCGCAATTGTGGGTGGCGCGCTTCTGGCCGGCTGCTCCGGCGGCGGCGGTTCGCTGACCCCGACGGCACCGGGCACCCCGGGCTCGCCGGCCGGTCCGATCGGCTCGATGCGTCTCACCATCTCGATCCCGGTCGCGTCGCGCGCCGGTGCGAATCGCAAACACCCCGCCTTCATCGTCGCCGCCACCAACGGTCTCGAGATCGACGCGACCAACGCCGCGCACGCCGTGATCGCCGAGGGCGTCTACGACGTCTCCCCGACCTCGCCGTCCTGCACGACGACCGGGGGTCTGCGCAGCTGTTCGCTCGCATTGCAGATCCAGATCGGCGGACCGTATACCTTCACCTTGACGTCGTACGACCAGGCGCCCTCGGGCGGCGCGATCCCGGGCACCGCGAACGTGCTGGCCGTCGGCGTGATGACCAATGCGACCGTGGTCCAAGGCGCCGGCAACACGTTCAACGCGACCCTCGAGGGTCGCCCCGCCACGCCGGCCTTCGCGACCGCGCGGACGGTCGCGCTGCTCGACGGAACGACGACGCATTTCTCCGTTCCGGTCGGCGTGAACGACGCGTCGGGAACGGCCATCGTGGGCGCGTATTCGACACCGCTGACCGCAAGCGTCTCGGATGCGGGCGGCCACACCACGCTCTCGATCGACGGCGGCGCGACCCGGAGTTCGAGCGTGCAGTTGACCTCGTCCACCGACGCCGCCGCGCTGGTCGCCTACTACGACGGGGGCGGCAGCGCCGGCTACACCGCGAGCGTGACCGTATCGGGAACCGGAACCTCGACCGCCACCACCGCCCTCGATACGTTCGCGGTCACCGGAACGGTCGGCTTCGGCACGCCCGGCTACGCGAACGACGCCGCCACGTTCACCGCGCCGGGTCAGATCCTGTTCCTCACCCCGGCCGAATCGAACTTCGCCGGGACGTTCACCCGGTCGGACACCTGCTCGGGCAACGTCACGGTCGCTCCCTCGGGGCCGGCCTTCGAACTCTTGAGCGTCACCGCGACGACCACGTGTCACGTCGACATCTCGGACGGTACGTTGACATTCAGCGTGCCCGTCACGGTCACGACCACCGGCGCTTCGATCGGGATCCCGCCGCCGAGCGGCACCGTCACCACCATGGCGACGCTGTCCGCCGGGATGTCGCCGTTCGAGATCGTCAACGGACCCGACGCCAAGCGGTATTTCGCCGCCAACGACGGCACCGCCGGCGAGCTCGGGAGCGTCGACGGAAACGGCACGCTCCACGAATACCCGCTCGCCGGCTCGACGCCGGTGGCGGTCGCCGTCGGCCTCGACGGACGGATCTGGTCGGGCGACGCGAACGACGGGTTCGTGCGCGCGATGGGCACCACGTCGCACGCGATCGCGACGTATGACTTGACGAGCAACCTCGGATTCACCGGCGGTATCGCGGCCGGACCCGACGGCGACATGTGGGTCACCGACGGCACGAACTGCGACATCGATCTGCTCAGCACGGCCGGGACGTTCGTCAACCAGGTGAACGTGCCGTTGTGCGGCGCGCTGAGCGACATCATGGAAGGGCCGGACGGGAACATGTGGGTCGGCGACCAGATCTCGGGCCAGATCGCGCGCATCGATCCCGTCAGTCACGTGGTCACGCGCTTCCCGTCGACCTACCCATCCGGCGTCGGTCGCTTGACGGTCGGCCACGATGGCGCGATCTGGTTCAGTTTGATCGTCGGCGGGGGCCTCGGGCGCATCACCACCGCGGGCGCCTATACGTTCTATCCGACGGCATCGCTGCAGCCGGAGTTCGGCGTGGTCTCCGCGCCCGACACGACGCTGATCTTCAGTTCGTGCGGCTGCAGCGGGGGCTTGAGCCGGATGACGACCGGCGGCGCCGAGAGCGCGATCGCGAACGGCGTCGACGCGTTCGATCTGGCGGTCGGTTCCGACGGAGGCGTATGGTTCACCGATTACGGCACCAACACGATCGGGAGGGTGCAGCCGTGAAGCGCTACCTGGGGCCGGCGCTGATCGCGGCGCTGACGGCATGCTCCGGCCATTCCGGCGGCGGCATCGTGCCGTCCGCGAACGGGCCGGGGCCGGGCGCGACGCCGCAGGCGCCGGTGGCGTTCTCGATCCGGATCCCGCTCGCCGGCACCGGCGTTCGCGCGCAGCACGTATCGTCCGCCACGTTGGGCGTCGGGATCACGACCTACGCGCAGAGCGACGGCGGCCACACCACCGCGATCGGGTATTTCGGGAACGACGTCTCGCCGACGTCGCCGGCGTGCACGACCGGGCCGGTCTTCCGGGTCTGCACGATCCAAGCGGCGGCACCGGCCGGCGCGGACGAGATGGTCGTCGCTACGTACGATCAAGCCCCGAACGGATCCGGGGTCTTCGCCAACACGGCGAAACTCCTGGATACCGGCAAGGTCGATTTCACCGTGCTGGCAGGCCGGGCGAACTCGATCAGCGTTACGCTCGGCGGCGTGCCCGCGCAGATCGCGGTGGCGATCGACAATCCGAACGCGATCTTCGACGCGACCCTCTACGCCGGCATGCCGTACAACGTCGAGGTCAGCGCCCAGGACGCGAGCGGCGCGACCATCATCGGAAGCGACCCGTACGCGGCGCCGATCGCGCTCTCCACATCGACCGGTAACGCGACGTTCACGATCGACGGCGCCGCGTCGACGCTGGTCACCAAGCCGGACAGCGTCGTCACGATGGTCGATGCGAGCACCTCGCCCGGCCTTCCGACGCTGGTCGCCACCGGCAATGGCGGCATCATCGGCACCGCCAACTACAGCGTCGACCCGATCGGCGCCACCACGGCCTTCGCGAGCCGGACGGGTCCGACCGCGATCGCGTCGGGAACCGCCTCGAGCGAGGTCGGACAGCCGGGCGATCTGTTCTATGCCGATGCGAACGAAGAGCTCGTCAAGTTCGACACCCTCACCAAGGCGGAATCGATCCTCGGCTATAGCGGAGCGACGCCCGCGGCGCTCGCGACGACCGCGATCGTCCAGAACCGGTTCGCCGGCGTCGACGTGAGCTTCGTCACCGCGTCGGACGGAACCGACGTGCGGATCGGCACCAGCGACGGCGGCCCGGCGCTGCTCGGCACTACCGTGCCCGCGGCGTCGAACTGCGCGATCGCCAACGCCGCGACCGGGAGTCGGATCCTGGCGTGCGGCGATACGATCGACGATGTCGATCTCGCCACGTCCTCGACGACGGCCGGCCGCACGTACTCCGGCATCACCACCGGCGCGGACGGGAGACTGCACTACGCGTTCCGCGCGCCGGCCGGAGGCGGCATCGGTTCGATGGCGCCCGGCGACATCGGCGGGCCGGGGCCAGATGCGGTCATCGACCTGGCCGGCGGCCACCACGGCACCGCTATCGTCAGCTGCCCGGACGCCGCACTGTACTTCATCGACGTCGACGACGGCGACGGTTCGACGGCGCTCGGCGAGATAGCAGCCGGATCGCTCGCCACGCACGCGGTCTCCGGAACGATGACCGCGCTGACGTGCGGTCCGAACGACGACCTGTACTACGGGACGGACGACGGCAAGATCTACCGCGTTGCGCTCGCGACGGACGTCGCGAGTTTGGTCTCGTCGAACGGCGGCGCGATCGCCGGCATCACGCTCGGGCCGGACGGTGCGATCTGGGCGACCGATTCGCCGTTCGACCGGATCCTGCGGGTTATTCCGTAAGGCCGGCGAGCCGGCTGTAGTACGCGATGCGAGCCGCCTCTTCGGCCAGGTCCGTGAGCATGAAGGCGCGTTCGAGCGAGTCGGCGACGACCGAGACGCCGTGCCGTTCCATCACGACCGTGTCGAAGCCGCGCGCGAACTCCGCGGCACAGAGGTCCGCCAGGTCGCGCGTTCCGGGTTCGCGGAAGGCGGTCCAGGCCACCGGGCCGAGCGTCTCGCGCGCGCCCACCGTATCGCGCGGAAAGATCGAGCCGACCTTCGACCAGACGACGCAGAACGTCGGGTGGGTGTGGACGATACAGCGAGCGTCGGGACGCGCGCCGTAGGCGGCCAGGTGGAGCGGCAGTTCGCTCGTGGGACGTTGGGCGGGACTGCACGGCGCGCCGCCCGCATCGACCCGGACGATCGCGGCCTCGGGAAGGTCGCGCAGCGAGAGCCCGGACGGCGTCACCAGCAGGTCGCCGTCGTCGAGACGGACGGAGACGTTGCCGCTCGAGCCGGTGACGAGCCGGCGATCCCACAGGAGCCGGCAGTAGCGCGCGATCTCCGAGCGCGCGCGATCCTCGTCGATGTTCACACCCCGGCGGGATGCCAGATCGTCTTGACTTCGCAGTACTGCGCGATGTCGTCGAGGCTCTGCGAGGACGGCGCCGCCCATTCGTCCGCCGAACGTTTCGGCCAGACGCGCACGCGCTTGACGTTGTCCGCCGCGGAGCGCTGCAGGGCGACCGTCAGATCGTGATCGACGTCTTCGAAGCCGAGGGCGTTGACGTCCATGTGCTTGGCCAGGATCGGTCCGAGCTCGGCGCGCTGTCCGGTCAGGATGTTGACCACGCCGGCCGGCAGATCGCTCGTCGCGAGCGCCTCGGCGAAGACGATCGCGGTGCGCGGATCCGTCTCCGACGCGACCGCGACGACGGCATTCCCCGAGACGAGCGCCGGCACCACGACGGAGACCAGTCCGAGCAGGCCGAGTTTGTCGGGCGCCATCACGCCGACCACGCCGGTGGCTTCGACGGTGGAGAAGTTGAAGTGCGGACCCGCGACCGGATTGCGGCTCGAGAGCAGGGCGGAGTACTTGTCGCACCAGCCGGCGTACCAGACGACCCGATCGATGGCCGCGTCGATCTCGTCCTTGGGGAACTCTTCGCGCCGGGCTTCCATCATCTCGGCGAGCCGGTAGAGGATCAGGCCGCGTAGCGCGGGCGCGGTCTTCGCCCACTTGGCCTGGGCGCCGCGGGCGGCGACCACCGCGTCCCGGACGTCCTTGCGCGACGCGCGGGCGATGTTGGCGCCGAAGGCCTTGCCGTCCCAGAGCGGATCGCTGCGGCCGGATTCCGAGCGCACGAACGCGCCGCCGATGAAGAGCTTGTACATCTTGCGGACATCGAGCCGCACGTCCTCATGTTTCGCCACCCGGCACGTTACGACGGCGGCGGCCGGAAGGCCTCGCGGATGTGGGTAGAGTAGGGCGAGAACAGCAATTCCCGCCCATTGAGGAGCGATCGTGGCAACAGCGAAATCACAGCCATTCTTGTCGGACGTCAAAGAACTCCGGCGCCGGGCCCGGGAGAATATCTCGAAGGGCGCCGTCACGTCGAGCTACGGCGCCGACGCCAAAGTCGTGTGCGACGTGCTCAACCAGGCGCTGGCGACGGAGATCGTTTGCGTCCTGCGCTACAAGCGGCATTTCTACACCGCGAAGGGCATGAACAAGGACGCGGTCGCCGCCGAGTTCCTCCAGCACGCCAACGAGGAGCAAGGACACGCCGATCAGATCGCCGAGCGGATCACCCAGCTCGGCCACGATCCGGACTTCGATCCCGAAGGTCTGGCGACGCGCAGCCATTCGCAGTACGTCACCGGCAAAGACCTGGCGGACATGGTCAAGGAGAACCTGATCGCCGAGCGCATCGCGATCGAGTCCTATACCGAGATCATCCGGTTCCTGGGCGACAAGGATCCGACGTCCCGGCGCATGATGGAGGGCATCCTCGCCGTGGAAGAAGAGCACGCCAACGACATGCTCGACCTCCTCGATCAGTACGCGTAGCGGCCGATCCGCGAACTGATCCTGGTGCGCCACGGGCGCACCGAATGGAACGCCGCGCGCCGCTTTCAAGGCCAGAGCGACATCCCGCTCTCCGAAGAAGGCCGCGCGCAGGCGCGCGCGACCGCCGCGGCCCTTACCGGCGTCCCGCTCGACGCGCTCGTCTCGAGCGATCTCTCGCGCGCCCTCGACACGGCGCGGGCGATCGGCGCGGAGCGCGCGCTCGAGGTCGTACCGGACCCGCGTCTGCGCGAGTTCGCCTTCGGCGAGTGGGAGGGCCTGACGTGGGACCAGATCGTCGCGCGCTTTCCGGTCGCGCACGACATGGCGTTCTCGTCGGTGCGCGCGTATCGCCCGACCGGCGGCGAGCGGTTCGACGAGGTCCGGGAGCGCGTCGGCGCGGTCCTGGACGCCTACCGCGATCGCGCCGGGACGGTCGCATTCGTCACCCACGCCGGCGCGCTCCACGCGCTGCTCGACATCCTCGTCGGTCGCGAGGTCGACTTGAGCGCCGTGCGGCTGACACCCGCGTCGATCACCCGGATCGCGATGGATTCGCCGCGACCGCGACTAATGAGCCTGGACGATGTTCGCCATCTCGATTGATCCCGTTTCGCGGCCCGCGGCCCGCGCCGCCCGCGAGCGGATCGACCAGCTCACCAAGCCCGTCGGCAGCCTCGGGCGGCTCGAAGACCTGGCCGAGCGGCTCGCGTCGATCGCCGGGGGCACGCCGCCGTCGAACTACGAACGGCGCGCCGTCCTGGTCGGGGCCGGCGACCACGGCGTGACCGCCGAAGGCGTCAGCGCGTACCCGAGCGAGGTGACGCCGCAGATGGTCGGTGCGTTCCTGGGCGGATTCGCCGCCATCAACGCGCTCGCGCGCGCGGCGCGGGCCGAGGTCTACGTGGCGGATTTCGGTATCGCGAGCGCGCTGCCAGATCATCCGCGGCTCCTCCAGCACGCGACGGCGCGCGGGACGAAGAACTTCGCGCGCGAGCCGGCGATGACGCAGGCGCAGGTCGACGCGGCGCTGCGCGCGGGCGTCGCCGCGTTCGAATCGGTCCGCCGCGCGACCGGCTGCGAACTGCTCGCGCTGGGCGATATGGGCATCGGCAACACCACGTCGGCGGCGGCCGTCATCTGCGCGCTCTTGGACGTCGAGCCGGAGGATATCGCCGGCCGCGGCACCGGCGTCGACGATGCGGGCTTCGCGCGTAAGTTGGCCGCGATCCGGGCCGGCGTCGCGCGAACGCGCACGGCCGATTGGCGCAGCGTCGCGAGCGAGGTCGGCGGCTTCGAGATCCTCGGGCTCGCCGGCGCGCTGCTCGGCGCCGCCAAAGCGCGCGTCCCGGTCGTGCTCGACGGCTTCATCGTCGCGGCGGCTGCGCTGCTCGCGCAGCGAATCGCGCCGGAGTCGATCGACTACTGCATCGCGTCGCATCGCTCGCGCGAACGCGGCCACGAGATCGCGCTGCGCGGACTCGGACTGGTACCGCTCTTCGATCTGGAGCTTTGCTTAGGCGAGGCCAGCGGCGCCGCGCTCGCGCTGCCGGTCGTCGAAGCGGCCGCGCGCATGATCCGCGAGATGAAGACGTTCGCCGAGGCGGGCGTCGCGACCGCAGCCGACCCCGCGCGCGCGTGAGAGCGGAGCTGCGGGCGCTCGCGTATTTCACGATCCTTCCCGCGGGCCGCAGCGACGGACCGCCGGATCGGGCGGCGTTGGCGTGGCTTCCGGCCGTCGGCGCGCTGGTCGGCGCGATCTGCGGCGGCTGCGGGTGGCTCGCTTGGCGGTACCTCGGCACGCCGTGGGGCGCGGTCGTCCCGTTCGCGCTCGGCATCGTGCTGACCGGCGCGCTGCATGTCGACGGCTTCCTGGACTGCTGCGACGCGCTCTGCGCGAGCGTCGCGCCGGAGCGCCGCCGCGAGATCCTCAAAGATCCGCATCACGGGACGTTCGCGTTCGCGGGCGGCGCGATCGTCGCCGCGGTCGCCTTGGGCGCGCTCTCGCGGTTTCCGTACGCGTCCTTCGGCGGCTGGGGAAGCATCGGGACGATGGCCGCCGTCGCGATGCTCGCGCGCATGGCGGCGGTCGCGAATCTCGACCCGTCGCGCCGTCCCGGCCCCGCCGCGATCTACGGCGTGCTGGCGGCTCCGGGAACGCTTCTCGCCTTCGCGATCAAGCGCTGGGCGACGGGGCGACTGGGAGGCGGGGAGAGCGGCGATATCTACGGCGCCTGCATCATCGCGATCGAGATCGCCGCTCTCGTGTGGCTGTCGCTGCGCTATTGACCCTGAGCGAGCGAGTAGCCGCGCTCGCCGTCGAACGTGTAGAGCCCCTCGGTCTTGACGACGTCGAAGCCGGCGCCGCTCGCGCCTTCGACGAGTTTCGCCACGGTCGAGCCGTCGAACGGGCCACCGTCGGACTCGAACCGGCACGACCAATGGTCGCTCCAGAACGTGTCGGGGTTGCCGTCCGGCCAGACCTTGGTGCCGCGATTGGCGATCACCACGAGCTTCGCGCCGGCGACGCCGAGGCGGTTCAAGCCCGCCGCGATCTCGTCGGGATCGCCGTTCGGTTTGTCGATGTAGAGGTCGACTCCGACGCGCTGCTTCTTCGCGGACGGGCCGGCGGGGCGGATGGAGAGATCCAGGACCGCATCCTTGGCGTATTCGGCCGGCGCCAGATGCTGCGGCTTCTGGCCGAGGCGCGCGATGATCGCATCGGCGAACTCCTTCGTGCCGACCTTCTCTTTGCTGGTGCCTTCCTTGTAGATGTCGTAGGTGTGGATGCCGTCCTCGATGGTCCGCAGCCAGGCGTTGTGCGCCTTCTCGGCGACGTCGCCCTGACCGATGTGCGAGAGCATCAGCAGCGCGCCGTGGAAGAGCCCCGACGGGTTGGCCATGTTCTGCCCGGCCCGGCGCGGCGCCGACCCGTGGATCGCCTCGAACATCGAGCAGTGGTCGCCGATGTTGGCCGAACCGGCCAGTCCGACGGAGCCCGTGATCTGGGCGGCGACGTCGGAGAGCACGTCGCCGTAGAGATTCGGCATCACCAGCACGTCGAACGCCTCGGGCGTGTCGGCCATCTTGGCCGCGCCGATGTCGACGATCCAGTGCTCGGCCTCGATCTCCGGATACTCCTTGGCGATCTCGTCGAAGACCTTATGGAACAGGCCGTCCGTGATCTTCATGATGTTGTCTTTGGTGAAGCAGGTGACTTTCTTGCGCTTGTTCGCGCGCGCGTACTCGAACGCGTAGCGCACGATCCGCTCGCTGCCCGGGCGCGAGATCAGCTTGAGGCACTGCGTGACCTGCTGCGTCTGACGGTGCTCGATGCCGCCGTAGACGTCTTCCTCGTTCTCGCGGACGATCACCAGGTTCATCTTCGGATGCTTGGTCGCGACGTAGGGGAAGAGCGACGCGCACGGACGGACGTTGGCGTACATGCCGAGCGTCTTGCGGACCGTCACGTTGAGCGACTTGAAACCGCCGCCCTGCGGCGTGGTGATCGGCGCTTTGAGGAAGACCTTGGTCCGGCGCAGCGACTCCCAGGAGCTCGGCTCGATGCCGTTGCTCAAGCCGGCGTTGTAGACGGATTCGCCGATCGCGATGGTCTCGATGTCGAGTGCGGCGCCCGCCGCGATGATGATGCGCAGGGTCGCATCCATGATCTCTGGTCCGATGCCGTCGCCGTGCGCGACGGTGATCGGAACCTTCTTCGCCGTGGCGATCTCGGTCAAAGCCTTGCTCCTTGGGGATGTACGGAAGCCCCTAGGATTAGACGGACCGCCTCGCCGGCCCTAGATGCTCCATTGGTAGGCGTTCCAGCCGGCGTTGAGGCCGTTCGGCGCGAAGCCCTTCAAGGCAGGCGTCGCGACGAATCGTTCGCCCTGATAATAGATGAACGTGCCCGGGATGTCGGTGAGGAGCAGTCGCTCGATGGCGCCGTAGGCGCGCTTGCGAGCCGATCGGTCGAAGGTCGCGAGGGCGGCCCTCTGGGCGGCGTCCATTGCGGGCGAGCGATACCAGGTCACGTTGTTGCCGTTCGGCGGGATGTTGCTCGAAAGCCACTGCGACGAGTCGTCCGGATCGCCGCCCGAGATCCACGAGTATTCGGCCATATCGTAGTGCCCGGTATTGAAGATCCCGCCGTTCTGGGCGGCGGCGTAGAGGACGGAGTAGTCGTAGCTCTTTGTGGTCAGATCGATGCCGATCTGTTTGAGCTGCGCCTGGACCTGTTCCGCGATCGTCCTCGCGGTCTGGCTGCCCTGCCCGTAGGTCAGCTGAATGCTCATCGGCGCGCCGTTCTTAGCCCGAAGGCCGTTCGACCCGATACGCCAGCCGGCGGCGTCGAGGAGCGCCCCTGCGGCCTTCGGGTCGTAGGGGATCGGCGCGAGCGACGGATCGAACGCCCAGGAGAACGGCGTGAGGTCGGCCGACGCGAGCGATCCCGAGCCGTAGGTGTCGGTCGTCGCCATCCTCGGCCGGTCGATCGCCATGGCGAGCGCGCGCCGAACGCGAAGATCGGTGAACGGCGCGCGCGCGGTGTTGAAGAGGATCGCGGTGAACGACGGAGCGTGCGCATTGGTGCGCACGAACTTCGGATCATTCGCGAAGCTGTGGAAGTTGGTCCCGGTCAGCTCGAAGGCGAGATCGATGTCGTTCGCTCGCAGTTCGGATTCGGTCGTGTTCGCGTCCGGGATCAGTTTGAGCACGATCCGATCCAGCTTCGGCTTCCCCAAGAAGTAGTCGGGGTTGGCGGTGAGGATGATCTGGTCGCCTCGCAGCCAGCGGCCGAACTTGAAGGGTCCGGTGCCGATCGGGCTCGCGTTGAACGCGATCGTATTGATCGTCGCGTCCTTGCCGAGCAGATGTTCCGGAAGGATGAACGTCGGCGAATCGCTCAAGCCGAAGAGCGCTTCGATGGCCGGCGGGAAGACGCGCTTCATGTGGAAGACGACCGTCGCCGCGTCTGGGGTCGAGACCGAGGCGACCTGGTCGAATCCGTGACGGGCGACCACGTTGTTGTTCGGGTTCATGACCGCGCGCCAGCTGAAGGCGACGTCCTTGCTGGAGAAGGGCACGCCGTCGTGCCACTTCACGTCGGTCCGCAGATGGTAGGTGATGGTCAGGCCGTCTTTGGAGATACCGCCATTGGCCAGCGTCGGGACGACCGATGCCAGATCCGGGACCTCGTTCCCCTTGTCGTCGAGCGTGACCAGCTGCGAATAGATCAGGCCGTCGACGAAGACCTCGTTGGTGTTCTGGGCCAGGATCCCGTTGAGGTTCTGCGGGGCGATCGGCAGGCCGATCCGCAGGACGCCGGTCCGGGTCTGGACCGGACCGGGTCGCGAGCAGGCGGTGCCCGCGAACGTCAGAGCGACGATCGCAAGCGCGGTGATCAGACGTTTCAATCAAACCTCGACGCAGCGGAACTTGGCGTACATGTAGGGATAGTCGGCGTAAAACCAGTTGCGGAACGACCGGCGGATCAGCTCGCGCGCGGTGACCGGCGAAGCGCCCTTCATCACGTAGTGCTTGCCGTCGAAGAAGTCCGCCGAATATTGCGGATACGACGCCATCGGCGCGAAGCCCGGGAACGGGCCGAACGGCGTCGACGTCCACTCCCAGCCGTTGCCGATGAGATCGTGCACGCCCCAGGCGCTGGCGCCGGCCGGATGCGCGTCGACCGGCTCGGGGTCGAAGCGTTGGAAATCAAAGTTGCCGTGCGCCGGTCCCGGCGCGTCGCTCCCCCAAGGGAACGGGCGTTCGTCGCCGTCGGGCGTACCGAAAGCGGCGCGATGGTACTCCACCTCGGAGGGGAGGCGCATCCCGGCCCAGCGCGCGTACGCTTCGGCCTGGTCGTGGGTGACGTAGACGGGCCAAGAGAGCGGGAGCGGGATCTCGTCGAACACGCCGCGCAGATACCACGAGCCGTCGCGGTCGATCCAGAACGCGGGCGGCGCCCCGCCGTCGCTCACGAATGCGAACCAGTCGCCGTTGGTGACCGGATAGCGCTGGATGGAGAAGGCCGGGACCTGCTCGAGGGTGCGGCCGAACTCGTTGTCCCAGCCGAACGGGATCTCGTCGGGATCGGCGCCCAAGGTCGCGACGCCCGCATCGACGCGCACCGTGTGGTTCGGCGGCGGCGGCGTATCGCGGTGGGTCTGCTCCACCCGGCCTTTCTTCGCCCCGTCCAGCTGATGGATGATGTACGTCAGCGTCTCGTGATGCATCTGTTCGTGCTCGAGGATGTTGTAGACGGATTGGCCGCGCACCAGACGCGGAACGGTCGGATCGATCAGCCGCGCGTGTGCGAGCGCATCGTAGACGCGGGCGTCGCAGGCCGCTCCGAACGCTTCGACCTCGGCGCGGGACGGCCAGTCGCTGCGTCCGAGGCGGGCGGCCGCATCCAGCGATGACGGATCGATGCCCCGCTCGAAGAGCTTCTCCAACCGGCGATCGATCGATTCTTGCTGGAGCGCGCGCTCGTTGAGGGTGAGGAAGCTGAACGCGGGCAGGTGCCCGGCATAGAACACGAACGGATGGCGCAGCGGGATCGGGCGGTCTTCGAATGCATTCGGATGGATCAACCCGAAGAGCTGCGCGGAGCGCTCGCGATTGCGGCGATACCGGCCGGCTAGGAACTCTCGGTCCAGGGCCGGCGACGGCGAGACGAGCATGTCCATGGAAGCCCCTTACCCCGCCGGGGGCGCAGCTCCTCGGCGTCCGCGCAGGAGCGCCTCGAGTTTTTTCGCGGGCAGCGCCGGGGCGACCACGTGGCCCTGGACGAGATCGCATTCATGCTGCCGGAGAAAGGCCATCTGGGCCTCGGTCTCGACCCCTTCGGCGACCACTTCCAAGCCCAGGCTGTGGGCCATCGCCAGGACCGTGCGGACGATGGTCTCGTCGCTCGGCTGGACGCCGATGCCAGTGACGAACGACCGGTCGATCTTCAGGACGTCGATATCGAAGCGGCGCAGATAGCCGAGCGACGAATATCCGGTCCCGAAGTCGTCGACCGCGAAGCGGATCCCGGCGTTCTTGAGGTCGCGCACGATGTTGACGGTCGAATCGGCGTCCGACATCGCGGCCGACTCGGTGATCTCGAGCTCGAGCGCGTGCGGGTCGAGGCCCGCCGACGTCAGGCTGTCGATGACGCGCGCGCGCAGATCGCGCTGATGGAACTGCTTGGGCGAGAGATTAACGGCTAGGCGGAGCGGACCGAGCGTGCGCTGCCACTGCCGGACCTGTTTGGCGGCGGTCGCCAGCACCCAATCGCCCAGCGGCACGATCAGCCCGCTGATCTCGGCGCTGGGGATGAAGTGGGCGGGCGCGATCAGTCCGCTCTTGGGATGGTTCCACCGCACCAGCGCCTCGACGCTGACGATCGCGCCCGTCCGCAGATCGATCTGGGGCTGATAGAAGACCTCGAACTCGCCGACGTCGAGCGCGCGCCGCAGCAGCCGCTCCTGGGAGAGGCGCATGTGGATCGGCGCTTCCAGCGACGAGTTGTAGACGAACGAGGTGTTGCGCCCGCGGTCCTTGGCGCGGTACATCGCGATGTCGGCGTTCTTGACCAGCGTCTGGTCGTCGCTGCCGTGCTCCGGGTAGATCGCTATGCCGATCGAGGCCGAGACGAACTGCTCGTACTCGTCGAGCGCGAACGGTTCGGAGAGGATGGCGAGCACCCGGTCGGCGACGTCGCGCACGTTCTCGATCTCGCCGCAGTCGGGTACGAGCAGCACGAATTCGTCGCCACCCATGCGGGCTACGGTCGAGCGCTGCCACAGCTCGCGTTTGAGGCGCTCCGCGACCTGGGTGAGCAGCAGGTCGCCGCGCGCGTGGCCGAGGGTCTCGTTGACGTCCTTGAAGCGGTCGAGGTCGAGGACCAGCACGCCGACGCGTTCCATCCGGGATTGCGCGACCTCGATCGCGTCGCGCAGCCGCTCGTGCACCGACACGCGATTGGGCAGGCCGGTGAGCGTGTCGTAATAGGCGAGCGCGCGCAGATGGGCGCGGGCACGCCGCCGGTCGATCGCGCTGCCGAGCAGGGTCGCGATCAGGCCGAGCAGATCCGCGTCGGTCTCTTCGAAGGCCGTCGTCCGCTCGCCGGAAGTCGCGAACACGATCGCTCCGAATGGCTCGCCGTTGACGACGATCTTGATGCCGAGACCGGTGCGATCCAGGACGATCGCGGTCGGGTCGGGATCGTCCATCGCCCGGCGCGCGAGCGAGAGCAGCGTCTCATCGGGGACCGCGGGCCGCTCCGCCACCGTATAGCGGCTCTCGATCGCGGTATCGACGCCGCACTCGACGATCGCGCCGGCGTCCAGAGAGAAGGCGCCGCAGCCGAGTTCGAGGGTGGCGTGGAGGCGCGCGTGCGAATATTCGGAGCTGGCGGCGATGTCGTAGAGGTCGCGCAGGCGCTGGACCGCGCTGGCCGCGCGGCGTTC